>NZ_JALPKN010000100.1 GCF_023630195.1 Actinotalea sp. C106
TCCGACTTGAGGACCGGCGACCCTGGTCAGCCCGGTCCCCCTCGACCCGCTGCGTGCCGGGGAGGCGGTCCGCCGCTCGCCAGCTCGGTTGCCGTAGACCGGCGCACGGCCGCCGAGCCCTCCGACCGGCCCCGGCACCGAGGTCCCGGGACAGCGAAGGGCCCGGCCCGCCCGAAGGTGGACCGGGCCCTCGCGGGTCCGTCAGTGCATGCGGCAGGCGCGGGTCAGCGGGTGCCGGCCCGACGCTTGTTGTAGACGTCGAAGGCGACGGCCAGGAGCAGCACCAGGCCCTTGACGACCTGCTGGGTCGACTGGTCGACACCCATGAGCTGCATGCCGTTGCTCATCACGGCCATGATCAGACCACCGATCATGGCCCCGGTCACCCGGCCGACACCACCGGTCACGGCGGCACCGCCGATGAAGCAGGCGGCGATCGCGTCGAGCTCGAACATGTTGCCCGCGCCCGGCTGGGCGCCGTTCGACCGTGAGGAGTACACGATGCCCGCGATGGACGCGAGGAAGCCGATGTTGACGAAGATGAAGAAGTTGACCTTCCGCACCTTGACGCCGGACAGCTGCGCGGCGCTCAGGTTGCCGCCGATCGCGTAGACGTGCCGTCCGAAGACCGTCTTCTGCGTGACCAGCGTGTAGATGATGATCAGAGCAGCGAGCAGGATCAGGACGTTGGGCAGGCCGCGGCTCTGGGCGAGCTGATACGCGAACCACATGACCACCGCACCGACCAGGACGATCTTGACGATGAAGGCGGGAAGGCTCTCGACGGCCTGCTGGTAGGCCACCTTCGCCTGCCGCGCACGCCACTGGCTCACCGCGTACCCGACCACCGCGATCGCGAAGATCACGAGGGTGAAGACGTCGTACCCGGGACCGCCGAAGAGGCCGTTCTGGAAGCCGTTGGCGATCTGGTAGTACGTGCCGCCGAACGGGGACAGGGAGATGTTGTCCAGCACCAGGTAGGTCAGCCCACGGAACATGAGCATGCCCGCGAGGGTGACGATGAAGGCCGGGATCCCCACGAAGGCGACCCAGAACCCCTGCCAGGCCCCGGCGAGGAGACCGACGACCATCGCCGCCAGCACGCCCATCCACCACGGGCTACCGCCCTGGATGACCACGGTGGCCGAGACCGCCCCGGTCAGCGCCACCAGGGAGCCGACCGAGAGGTCGATGTGCCCCGCGATGATCACGATGACCATGCCGATCGCGAGGATCAGGATGTAGGAGTACTGCAGGATGATGTTGGTCAGGTTGCCCGGGCTGAGGAAGTTCGGGTTCAGGATCGAGAAGAGCACCACGATCGCGATGAACGCGATGAAGATCCCGCTCTGCCGCAGGTTCCGGGTGACGAGCTCCCGTACGTCGGCGATGCCGGTCATTGCACCTGGTCCTTTTCCATCGTCATGAGTTCCATGAGGCTCTCCTGCGTGGCATCGCCCGCAGGGACCTCTCCGGTCATCCGCCCGAAGGCGAGGGTGTAGATGCGGTCACAGATGCCGAGCAGCTCGGGCAGCTCGGAGGAGATCACCACGACCGCCTTCCCTGCAGCGACCATCCGGTTGATGATCGTGTAGATCTCGTACTTGGCCCCGACGTCGATCCCACGGGTGGGCTCGTCGACGATCAGCACGTCGGGGTCGGTGTAGAGCCACTTGCTCAGCACGACCTTCTGCTGGTTGCCGCCCGAGAGCTTGCCGACCACCGAGAGCACGCTGGGGGCCTTGATGTTGAGGCTCTCGCGGTACTCCCCCGCGATCTTGAGCTCCTCGTTGCCGTTGACCCAGCCGCGCTTGGAGAGCTTGTTCAGACCGGCCGAGGAGATGTTGCGGCGGATGTCCTCGATGAGGTTGAGCCCGTAGCGCTTGCGGTCCTCGGTGGCGTACGCGAGCCCGTGGGAGATCGCCTCGGAGACGTTGCGGACCTTGATCTCCTGGCCGCGCAGGTAGATCTGCCCGGTGATGTCGCGGCCGTAGCTGCGGCCGAAGACGCTCATGGCCAGCTCGGTGCGGCCCGCGCCCATGAGACCGGCGATGCCGACGACCTCGCCGGCCCGGACGTTGAACGAGGCGTCCTGGACGACGACGCGATCGTGCTGCGTGGGGTGGTGCACGGTCCAGTTCTCCACCCGGAGCACCTCCTCGCCGATCTCGGGGGTGCGCTGGGGGTAGCGCTGCTCGAGGTCGCGGCCGACCATGCCCTTGATGATCCGGTCCTGGGTGGACTCGGGGTCCTTCATGTCGATGGTCTCGATGGTGCGGCCGTCACGGATGATCGTGGTGCGGTCGGCGATATCGGCGATCTCGTTGAGCTTGTGAGAGATCATGATCGAGGTGATCCCCTGGCCCTTGAGGTGGCGCAGGAGATCGAGCAGGTGGGCCGAGTCGGTGTCGTTGAGGGCAGCCGTCGGCTCGTCGAGGATGAGCAGCTTGACCTTCTTGGACAGGGCCTTGGCGATCTCGATGAGCTGCTGCTTGCCGACGCCGAGCTGGTTGATCGGGGTGGTCGGGTTCTCATGCAGGCCCACACGGGCGAGGAGCTTGGCTGCCTCGGAGTTGGTGTGGTTCCAGTCGATCATGCCGCCGCGGCCGCGCTGCTCGTTGCCGAGGAAGATGTTCTCCGCGACCGAGAGGTAGGGGATGAGTGCGAGCTCCTGATGGATGATCACGATGCCGTGGTCCTCGGAGTCGTTGATCGTCCCGTACTTGGCGTGCTCACCCTCGAAATAGATGTCGCCGGTGTAGGTGCCGTGCGGGTACACACCCGAGAGCACCTTCATCAGGGTCGACTTGCCGGCGCCGTTCTCGCCGCAGATCGCGTGGATCTCCCCGCGCTCGACCTCGAGGGTGACGTCCTGCAGAGCCTTCACGCCGGGGAAGGTCTTGGTGATGCTGCGCATCTCCAGAATGTTGTTGCTCATCGGCCTCAGTCCTCGATTCTCGTGGGCCGCGCTGGCGGGGCCGATCCGGCCCGGCGGTGGGGGGACCGCCGGGCCGGATCGGGGCTTGCGTAGGTCAGGCCTGGCCCGACTCGACCTGCTCCTCGGTCCAGTAGCCGCTGTCGACCAGCAGCTCCTGGATGTTGGACTCGTAGACGATGTCCGACTCGAGCAGGTACGACGGGACGATCTTGACCCCGTTGTCGTAGCTCTCGGTGTCGTTCGCCTCGGGCTCGTCACCCGCGAGGAAGGACTCGGCCGAGATGACGGCCTGGTCCGCGAGCTTGCGGGTGTCCTTGAAGATGGTCGCGAACTGCGTGCCGTCCGCGATCAGCTTGACCGAGGCGATCTCGGCGTCCTGCCCGGTGACGACCGGCAGCCCCTCCTCGATCGTGGCGGGGTAGCCACCGGTGCCCTGGAGGGCCGTGATGATGCCGCGCGACAGACCGTCGTAGGGCGAGAGCACGCCGTGCAGCTCGGTGTCGCCACCGCTGTACGCCGAGGTCAGGAGGTCCTCCATACGACGCTGGGCGGTCTCCTGCTGCCAGCGCAGGATGGCGGCCTGCTCGAAGTCCGTCTGCCCCGAGGGAACCTCGAGCGTGCCGTCCTCCATGTAGGGCTCGAGGACGGACATCGCACCGTCCCAGAAGAAGGTCGCGTTGTTGTCGTCCGGCGAGCCGGCGAAGAGCTCGACGTTGAACGGGCCCTCGGCGTCGCCCTCCGAGCCGTCCTCGTTGAGGACGCCCAGGCCGACGAGCATCGAGGTGGCCTGCTGCACGCCGACCTCGAAGTTGTCGAAGGTGACGTAGAAGTCGACGTTCTCGCTGTCGTTGATCAGGCGGTCGTAGGCGATGACCGGGATCCCGGCGGTCGCGGCGGCGTCGAGCTGACCCGTCAGGGCCGTGCCGTCGATCGCCGCGACGATGAGCAGGTCGACGCCCTGCGTGATCATCTGGTCGATCTGCTGCGACTGGGTGGGGATGTCGTCGTTGGCGAACTGCAGGTCGACGTCGTAGCCCGCGCCCTCGAGGCCGGCCTGGACGGCGTTGCCGTCCGCGATCCAGCGCTCAGAGGTCTGGGTCGGCATCGAGACGCCGATGGTGCCGCCCTCGACGGCCTCGCCGCCCTCGGAACCACCGTCGGTGTCCGGGTCGCTGCCCGCGCCTTCGCCACCGCAAGCGGCAAGGCCCATCGCGAGCGTCAGGCCTGCCGCGACTGCGGCAAACTTCTTGGTGCTCATGTCTCCTCCTCGAGAACGTGCATCTTCCTGATGTGGACTGATCCGGGCGGTTCCCTGATCGGTCCGGGCGACCTGACCGAACCGGTCAGGAAGTTCTGTGGGTGCCGCGAGCGGCCTACTCGACGCGGACGAGGTCCACGCCGCGGCGTCTGAGTCGCCGCATCTCCTCCTCCGGCGCCGAGGCGCCGGTGAGCAGGGTGTCGACCTGGTCGGTCGTCGCGACCCGCCCGAGGTGGACCTGACCGAGCTTGGAGCCGTCGGCCACGACCACCGTGCGCTCCGCGGCGCGGATCATCGCCTGCTTGACCTCGGCCTCGGGCAGGTTCAGGTTCGTCACGCCGTGCTCGGCGTCGACCCCGTTGCACCCCACGATCGCGAGGTCGACGCGCAGCCCTTCGAGCAGGGTCGTGGCCATCGGGTTCACCAGGGAGTGCTGCAGCCGACGCAGGGTGCCGCCTGTCACGACCACGTCGAACCGGCCGACCGCCGCCTCGAGCTCGAGGGCCACGCTGAGGCCGTTCGTGACGACCGTGACGCCCTCGAGGTCGGTCCGGGCGACGAGGGCACGGGCGACGGCCGTGGTGGTGGTGCCGACGTCGAGCAGGAGGCTCGTCCCCGGGGCCACGAGGGCCGCGGCAGCGACGCCGATACGCTGCTTCTCCCCGGCGAACTCGACCGTGGACTCCTCGAAGGAGGGCTCGGACCGGATGCCGCGCGGGGGGGCCATCGCACCGCCACGGACCCGACGCACGGAGTGGGAGATCTCGAGAGCCGCGAGGTCGGCGCGGACGGTGACGTCGGAGATGCCGAAGGCCTCGGACAGGTCGGCGACACGCACGAACTCGCGTTCGGCGATCAGCTGGAGCATGCGAGCACGGCGCACCGTGACCGGCAGCTGCTCTGCCTCTTCTTTGAGCACGTCCCTACCTTCGGGGCTGGGACGACCTTGCGTCAACTTCTTGAAGCCAACTTTTGATTGCGAAACAGTAACGGTGGGTCGGGCGGCGATCGACCGGGCCATAGGTCCTGCGCCACCGCGTCCGCAAGGTCTGCCGACCTCTGTCACCCGTTTGCGTGATCCCAGGTCACACGCACTTTGACCCATGGGTGCCGCTGCCCTGGTCCCCGGTGTCGGACCGTTCACTTCTCGTTCCGAAAGCAAGAGAGGTACCCGACGGCGTGCGCCCCGTCGGGTACCCCTCTCCCCGGCACGTCACCGGGTCCTGCTCGGCTCAGAAGCCCTGCGCGAGCCGGTAGTACGCGTGGTTCCAGCGGATCTCCTGGGCGAAGCCCCGCGAGGTCGTGGACTCGTCGATCACGAGCAGCTCGGTCCGGGCGATGTCGGCGAAGTCCGCGAAGGCCTCGACGCCGACCTGGGTCGACAGCACCGTGTGGTGGGCGGCCCCGGCCATGAGCCAGGCCTCGGCCGAGGTGGCGAAGTCAGGCTGGGGCTTCCACACGGCGCGGGCCACGGGCAGGTTCGGCAGCTCCTCGTCGGGCTGGACGATGTCCACCGCGTTGGCGGTGAGCCGGAACCGGTCGCGCATGTCCGACAGCGCGACCACGACCCCGGGGCCGGAGTCGGTGTCGAAGACCAGGCGGACCGGGTCCTCCTTGCCGCCGATGCCCAGGGGGTGCACCTCGAGGCTCGGCCGCGAGGTGGTCAGCGTGGGGCAGATCTCGAGCATGTGCGCGCCCAGGATCTTCTCGTCCCCCGGGACCATGTCGTAGGTGTAGTCCTCCATGAGGGACGCACCGCCGGGCAGGCCCTCACCCATGACCTTGGCGGCCCGCACGAGGATCGCGGTCTTCCAGTCCCCCTCGGCCCCGAAGCCGTAGCCCTGGGCCATGAGGCGCTGGACCGCGAGGCCCGGGAGCTGGCGCAGGGCGCCGAGGTCCTCGAAGGTCGTGGTGAAGGCGGTCGCGCCGATCTCCCCCAGCAGGGCCAGCAGCGCGAGCTCCTGCTTGGCCCCGTAGCGCAGGGAGTCGTGCCGGTCCCCGCCCGCGCGCAGCTCGGCCGCGACGTCGTAGGTGTCCTCGTACTCCGCGACCAGGGAGTCGACTGCGGAGTCCTCGACCGCGTCGACGGCGGCGACCAGGTCGTTGACGCCCCAGGTGTTGACGCTCACGCCGAAGCGCAGCTCGGCCTCGGTCTTGTCCCCCTCGGTGACGGCGACGTTGCGCATGTTGTCGCCGAAGCGGGCGAGCTTGAGCTCGTGGGTCGCGGCCCAGCCCGCGGCGGCCCGCGCCCAGGTGCCGACCTTCTGCTGCACCGCGGGGTTCGAGACGTGCCCGACGACGGTCTTGCGGGCCACACCGAGCCGCGACTGGATGTAGCCGAACTCCCGGTCGCCGTGCGCGGCCTGGTTGAGGTTCATGAAGTCCATGTCGATCGTCGACCACGGCAGCTCGACGTTCGCCTGGGTGTGCAGGTGCAGCAGCGGGGTGCGCAGGGCGTCGAGACCGGCGATCCACATCTTGGCCGGCGAGAACGTGTGCATCCAGGCGATGACCCCGATGCACGCGTCCGAGGCGTTGGCCTCGAGGGCCATCCGCCGGATCGAGTCGGACTCCTTGAGGACGGGCTTCCAGACGATCTTGACCGGGACCGCGTCGGCGGCCTCGAGCTCGCGAGCGATCGCCTGGGACTGCTCGGCCACCTGGCGGAGCGTGTCCTCGCCGTAGAGGTCCTGGCTGCCGGTGCAGAACCAGAGCTCGCGGTCGGCGTAGGGCTTGGTCATGGGGACTCCTTCGTCACGTACGGGGTGAGGTCGAGGGGACGGTCGACGGGTGCAGGGGCTCGGGGCGGGCGGCCGCTCAGCGGCCGTAGACGTTCTGGTACCGGTCGTAGAGGCGGTCGACGTCCTCCTGCGGGATCGGCAGCGGGTCGCCGAGCTGGCGCGAGATGTGGACGGTCCGCGCGACCTCCTCGACCATGACCGCGGCCTTGACCGCGGCCTTGGCGTCCTTGCCGATGGTGAACGGGCCGTGGTTCTGCATGAGGACGGCCGGGCTGCGGGACTCGCGCAGGGTCTCGACGATGCCGCGGCCGATCGAGTCGTCACCGATCAGCGCGAAGGGCCCGATGGGGATGTCCCCGCCGAACTCGTCGGCCATCATCGTCAGCACGCAGGGCACCGGCTCGGCGCGCGCCGCCCAGGCCGTGGCGTACGTCGAGTGGGTGTGCACGACGCCGTTCACCTCAGGCATGTGACGGTAGACGTAGGCGTGCGCAGCCGTGTCCGAGGAGGGCGACCTGTCGCCGTCCACGAGGGTGCCGTCGAGGTCGCAGACCACCATCGACTCGGGGGTCAGCTCGTCGTAGGTCACCCCGCTGGGCTTGATGACGAAGAGGTCGGCGGTGCTCAGGCGCTGCGAGACGTTGCCCGCCGTCCACACCACCAGCTCCCAGCGAGGCAGCTCGGCGTGCAGCCGACTCACGAGCTCGCGGACCCGCGCGACCTCCTCGTGGACCTCGGGCCCGTAGGCGTCCAGACCAGTCATCCCGTCGTCTCCTTCGTCCGTGCACGCGTGGTGCGCGCTGTGGTGCCTGTCCTGAGACCGCGCTGCGCGGCTAGACCGCCTCGGTGGCCGCCCGCTCGATCGCGAGCCCCGCGCTGTACCGCTCGAGGAAGACGCCGTAGCCCGCGACGTCCTGCGGGTCCGGCGCGACGACGTCGACCTCGCTGTCCCCGAAGAGGCGGGTGCTGAGGAAGGTCGGCAGGTCCTCCTCGCCCGCGGTCTCGAGGTAGGCCGCGAGGGCGGCGATCCCCCAGGGCCCTCCCTCGCTCGCCGTCCTGGCCACGGCCACGGGGGCCCCGACCGCGGCGGCGAGCAGCCGCTGGGCGACCCCGGCCGTGCGGAACATGCCACCGTGCGCGTAGAGGGTGTCGAGCTCGACCTTCTCGCCGGCGAGGACGCGCATGCCCAGGCTCAGGGTGCCGAAGGCGCCGTAGACCTGGGCCCGCATGAAGTTCGCGAGGGTCAGCCGGCTGTCCGGGGTCCGCACCACGAGGGGGCGTCCCTCGTCGAGCCCGGTGATCGGCTCCCCCGAGAGGTAGTTGTAGGCCAGCAGCCCGCCGCCGTCGGCCTCGCCGTCGAGGGCCTCGCGCAGCAGGGCGCCGAAGACCTCGTCGGCCCCCGCGGGGTGACCGAGGGCGGCCGCGAACCGGCCGAAGACCTCAGCCCAGGCCCCGAGCTCGCTGGCCCCGTTGTTGCAGTGCACCATCGCGACCAGGTCCCCGGCGGGGGTGGTGACCAGGTCGAGCTCGTGGTGCACCTGCTCGAGGGGCCGCTCGAGCACGACCATGGCGAAGATCGACGTCCCGACCGAGACGTTGCCGGTCCGGGGGGCCACGGCGTTGGTCGCGACCATGCCGGTCCCGGCGTCCCCCTCGGGCGGGCACAGCGGGGCGCCGGGCTGGAGGGTGCCCGTCGGGTCGAGCAGCGCGGCTCCCTCCGGGGTGAGCCGCCCGGCCTCCTGGCCCGCGACGAGCACCTCGGGGAGCAGGTCGGCCAGGCGCAGCCCGGGGCGGCGTGCGGCCACCAGCTCGTCGAACTGGGCGAGCATGCGCGCGTCGTAGTCCTTGGTCCCGGAGTCCACCGGGAAGACCCCTGAGGCGTCCCCCACACCAAGGACCGAGCGGCCCGTCAGACGTCGGTGGACGTAGCCCGCCAGGGTCGTGAGGGAGGCGATCTGCGGGACGTGCGGCTCCTCGTCGAGGATCGCCTGGTAGAGGTGCGCGATCGACCAGCGCAGCGGGATGTTGTGACCGAAGAGCTCGCTGAGCTCGGCCGCGGCCGGGCCGGTCGTGGTGTTGCGCCAGGTGCGGAAGGGCACCAGGAGCTCGCCGTCGGCGTCGAAGGCGAGGTAGCCGTGCATCATGGCCGACACCCCGAGGGCGCGGACCGAGGCGAGCGGGACGCCGTACTGCTGCTGGACGTCGGCCGCGAGGGCCGCGACGCTCTCCTGGAGCCCGGTCCAGACCGAGTCCAGCGAGTAGGTCCACATCCGGTCGACGAACTGGTTCTCCCACGCATGGCCGCCCACCGCGAGGGGCGTGCCGTCCGAGGAGATGAGGACCGCCTTGATGCGGGTCGAGCCGAGCTCGATGCCGAGGACGGCGCGCCCGGCCGTGATCTCGTCCCGGGCGGCGGTGGCGTGGTCGTCGGTGGCCATGCGGTCCTCCGTCATTGGTTGGATCTCGTCGTCGATGTTAACGCTCACACTAGCATGGTGCCGAAGGGCCCCTCCGGGACCTTCGGTGCCCTGGCACCGTACCCGCGAGCGCCCGGGACGGCCGGTTCACGGGCGCCCCGGCCCGCTGCTCGCGCGGACGACGAGCCGGGGCTCGATGCGCTGCCGGGACGGGGTCTGGCCCTCGATCGCGGCCAGCAGCACCTCGAGGCACCGGGCCCCCAGGGTGCGGAACTCCTGACGCACCGTGGTCAGGGGCGGGTAGAAGTTCGCCGAGCCGTCCACGTCGTCGAAGCCCACCACGGACACGTCCTCGGGCACCCGCACCCCACCCTCGGCGAAGGCCCGCAGCAACCCGAGGGCGAGCTGGTCGTTGGCCGCGAAGACCGCGCTGGGCAGGCCCTCGGCCACGAGCTCGAGGCCCACCTCGTAGCCACGGTCGGCGCGCCAGTCCCCCGCGATCTCGGTCCGGGGCTCGACGTCCGCCTCGACCAGGGCGTCGCGCCAGGCACGTGAGCGGGCCCGGGCGTCGAACCAGTCCTCGGGGCCGGCGAGGTGGGCGATGTCGTGGTGGCCGAGGTCCAGCAGGTGCTGGACGGCCATCCGGGCGCCCGCGTACTGGTCCACCGCGACCGAGTGGAGCTGTGGACCCTGCAGGTCCTCGGGGCCGACCATGACCACCGGGACCGTGCTCTCGAAGCCACGGACGGCGTCGGCCGCGTCGTCGTGCGAGGCCACCACGACGATGCCCTCGACCCCCTGGGACATGAAGTGCTCGAGGGTCCGCAGCAGGGCGGGGACCTCCCACCGCGCCACCGTCGCGAGGCTGACGAAGTACCCGGCCTCGCGCGCGGCCTCCTCGATCGCGATGAGGGTGCTGGTCGGCCCGAAGAGCGCCGAGCCCGAGGTGACCACACCCAACGTGCCGGTGCGCCGGGTGACCAGGGCGCGGGCCGCGACGTTGCGGCGGTAGCCGAGCTGCTCGATCGCCTCGAGCACCCGCTGCCGCGTCTCCGGCCGGACGCTCGGGTGCGCGTTGAGCACCCGCGAGACGGTCTGGTGCGAGACCCCCGCGACGACGGCGACGTCGCTCATCGCCGGGGGGCGGCGGACCGTCACCCGTCCATCTCGGCGGCGAGCTCGCGCGAGCGGTCCCGGGCCGCCTCGGCC
>NZ_JALPKN010000101.1 GCF_023630195.1 Actinotalea sp. C106
GGCCGCCGCGCTCACCAACCTCGCGGACGTCCTGCTCGCCGCCGGCCGCCCGCAGGAGAGCGCCGACGCGGCAACCCGCGCGCTGGTGACGGCCAGGCGCACCGGGTCCGAGCGCGTGCGCGCCTACGCGTCGACCAACCTCGGCAACGCCCTCGTCGCCCTGGGGCAGGAGGGTGCCGTCGCCCGTCACGAGGAGGCCCTCGCGCTGAGCAGGACGATGGGAGACCGTCACCTCGAAGGGTCGGTGCTCAACTCCCTCGGCGCTGCGCTGCTCGGCGTCCGGGACGTCGAAGGCGCGCGGACCAGGCACCGGGCCGCCCTCGCGATCGCCCTCCAGCTGGGCGACTCGTTCGAGGAGGGCCGGGCCCACGACGGCCTGGCGGCGTGCGGCGAGGCCACGCAGGGTGCGTGAGGTCGTGCCGCCCTACGTCGCGGGCAGCTCACCGCGGGCGTAGACGAGGCGCAGCACGCCCGTGGGCAGGGCCTCGGACCGCAGCAGACGCAGCGGGTAGATCGGCTCACCCTCGTCGAAGAGCCGCTCGCCGTGACGCGCGGCGACCGGGTGGACGAACAGGCGCAGCTCGTCCAGGAGGCCCGCGGCCATGAGCTGCCGTACGACGGAGATCGAGCCGGCGACGAGGATCTTGCTGACCCCGGGCTCGGCGGAGACCGCCGCGACTGCCGGCAGGAGGTCCGGGACCCGCTCGACGTTGCGCCAGCCGAGGTCCTGGTCCCCGCGGGTGGCGACGAGCTTGCGGGTTTCGCCGAGCTGGGTGGCGAACTCGGCGTCGTCCCCGCCCGCGGTCTCGCGCTCGGGCCAGGCCCCCACGAAGCTGTCGTAGGTCACACGGCCGAGGAGCAGGACGTCGACGTCTTCGTAGTCCTCGCCGACCGCCTCGCCCATCCGCTCGTCGAAGTACGGGAAGTGCCAGGCCGGGTCGACCTCGGCGACGCCGTCGAGGGAGATGAACAGGGTCGAGACGATCGTCGCCATCGGGGCCTCCGGGGTCCTGGACCCGCCCACCGCGGGTCGCACCCTTGCATCAGACCAGCGCCGCGGGACGAAGTCATCGGGCAGCCGGTCCTGGGGCGCGACCTACCGGGCCTCCCCGCGCCCTGGCACCCTGGGTGGGTCTCGCGGTACCGACGCGGCGACGGCCTGAGGAGGTGGCCTGGATGGACGACGTCGTCACCGAGTTCGAGGCCGAGCGGGCGCGTCTCGTCGGCCTGGCGTACCGGATGCTCGGCAGCGTGCACGACGCCGAGGACGTGGTGCAGGAGGCCTGGTTGCGGCTCGCCCGCCAGGACCGTGCGGAGATCCGCAACCTCGCCGCGTGGCTCACGACGGTGGCCTCGCGGTTGTGCCTGGACCGGCTCCGCACCGTCCAGGCGCTGCGCGAGCAGTACGTGGGCCCGTGGCTGCCCGAACCCGTGGTGAGCCAGGCTCCGGGCCCGGCGGAGCGCGCTGAGGTCGACGAGTCGATGCGGCTCGCCCTGCTCATGGTGCTCGAGCATCTGACCCCTGGGCAGCGCGTCGCCTTCGTGCTGCATGACGTCTTCGACGTGCCCTTCGACCAGGTCGCGAGCGTGCTCGAGACGAGTGAGGAGAACGCGCGTCAGCTGGCGTCACGCGCGCGACGGGCCGTGCAGCGGGGCGCGCCGACCCCCGCCGTGCCGGGTGACCAGCAACGCGCCGTCGTCGACTCCTTCCTCCGGGCGGTCGCCGCGGGTGACCTCGGGGAGGTGGTGAGCGTGCTGGCCCCCGGCGTGGTCCTCACCTCTGACGGCGGCGGGCGGGTCAGCGCCGCGCTCCGGCCCGTGGTCGGTGCCGACAAGGTCGCGCGCTTCTTCCTGGGGCTGTGGCAGCTGGCCAGCGATGCGGACGTCGACCTCGAGACGGTGCTCGTCAACGGGGAGGTGGGCGTCGTCGTGCGGATCGCGCCGCACCCGGGCAGCCGGGTCGAGGCCGGCGCGACCGTGGTGCTGCCGCGCGTGGGCCCCGACGGGCTCGTCCACGGGATCGACGTGGTGCGCAACCCGGACAAGCTCGTGAGGATCGGTGCGGCGCGAGGCTGAGGGGGCTCAGCCCACCGCAGCACCGCCGCCGGGTCGTGGCACCGCACCGTCGTCGCTCACCGTGGTGGGAGGGCGCAGACCTCGCTGTCGGTGAAGCCCTGCGCCGTGACGCCGAGCGTGTGGTTGAGACGTGACCGGTGGTTCTCCAGGGCGACGAGGTGGACGAGCTCGACGAGACCGGCCTCGCCCAGCTCCGCGCGCAGCGTCGCGACCTGCTCGTCGGTGACGTGCGCAGGGGTGGCCGTCGCGGCGTCGGCGAGGGCCATGGCGCGCTTCTCGAGGTCGGTGAACAGCGGTGAGGCCGCGTACTCGGGGACTGCGAGCAGCTGCTCGGAGGTCACCCCGGCGCGCAGCGCGAGCATCGCGCCGAAGTCGATGCACCACGGGCAGCCGATGACGACGGCGACGCGGTGCTGGACCAGGTCACGCAGGGTCTCCGACAGGTGGTGGCGCGCCCTCAGCTGGGTCATCTCGCCGAGGAGCTGGGACCAGAAGACCCCGCGGTGATGGGCGGTCACCATGCCGGGTTCCATGGCCTGGCCGAACATGCGGCGACTCATCGCGGCCACGAGCCGCGTGGACAGGCGCTGACGGGCGGGTGGGTCGATCCGAGCCATGACGTCCTCCTGGTGCCGGGCCGCCCGGGTGGCGGCCGTCACCACCTCGACGTGCGGGCCGCGCGAGATGTGACACCGCAAGGGTCGATCCGCCGTCAGGACGCCTCGCGCTGGGTGCGGGCCAGCAGCCACAGGAAGTACGGGGTACCCACCAGGGCGGTCACCAGTCCGGCGGGGAGCTGGGTGGGGGCGGCCGCCGTCCGGCCGACCGTGTCGGCGACGAGCACCAGCACGGCCCCGAGGACGGCGGCGAGCGGGACGACGAGCCGGTGCCGACGTCCGACGAGGGCGCGGGCCGCGTGCGGGGCGACCAGACCGACGAACCCGATCAGCCCGATGGCGGCCACCGCGACTCCCGTGAGCAGCACCGCGGGGACCAGCAGCATCATCCGGGTGCGCCCGGTCGACAGACCCAGGACGCGGGGGGTGTCGTCGTCGATGGAGATGAGGTCCATCCGGCGGTGCTGGGACCACAGGAACGGCACCAGCACCAGGCAGCCCAGGGCCAGGGGCACGAGGTGCTCGAGCAGGCGGCCGTAGGTGGACCCGGCGAGCCAGGTGAGTGCCTTGGAGGCGTTGAACGGATCGGTGGCCACCACGAGGATCGTCACCAGGGCCGTCGTCACGTAGGAGATGCCGAGCCCGACGAGGATGAAGGTGTCCGAGGCCATGCCGCGCCGGGCCACGAGGCCGAACAGCAGCGCGGAGGAGACGAGGGCCCCCAGGCCCGCTGCCCCGGCGAGGGTCCAGAACCCCGCGAGCGGGGCGAAAGTCACCACGAGGACCGCACCGACCGACGCGCCGCCCGAGACCCCGATGATGGTCGGGTCGGCGAGCGGGTTCCGCGCGGAGGCCTGCACGGCGGTCCCGGCGACGGCGAGGGCGACACCCGCGAGCACGGCGGCCACCACCCGGGGCACGCGGGTGCCGAGGACGCCGTTGACCACGGGGCCGGCCTCGCCGCGTAGCCACACGAGCACGTCGCCGAGCAGGAGCATCCGGTCGCCCAGCAGCAACGCCCCGACGACGGCGACGATCAACGCGGCGGCGGCCACGCCCAGGACCACGCCGCGGTGGCGGGCGCCCACGCCGTCGACCGGCAGAGCCGACCGGGCATCGCCCAGGGAACGGGACCGCAGCCGGAGAGCGACGACGACCACCACCGCACCGCCGACCAACGAGGTCACGGTGCCCGTCGGGACGGTGACCGAGGCCTGCGCCCCGACGACGGCGCGCAGCCCGACGTCGGCGGCCAGGACGAGGTTCGTGGCCGCGAGGGCCGCGACGACCAGCAGGGTGCGGTGCCGGTGCAGTCCACGGACCCACGGCACGAGCATCCGCACCAAGGCCGGCGCGGCGAGCCCGACGAAGCCCAGAGGGCCGGTGGTGGCGACCGCGGTGGCCGCGAGCAGCACGGCCGTCACCAGGGCGACCACCCGGGTGCGGCGCACGTTCATGCCCAGCGCGGCGGCCTGGTCGTCACCCAGGCGCAGCAGGTCGAGCTGCCTCGCCTGGAGGAGCAGCAGGAGCAGGACGCCCACGATGATCGGCAGCGCCCAACGCACGGTGCCCAGGCCGTTCTGCCCGAGGGAGCCCGCGGACCACGCGAAGATGCCACGGGCCTCCATCGGCCACAGGATGACCATGGCCGTGGTCATCGAGGTCATGGCCGCGGCCAGCGCGGTCCCGCCCAGCACGAGCCGGGTGCCGGCGGCCCCCGAGGTCCCGCTGAGCAGCAGCACCGCACCGGCGGACACCAGTCCTCCGACGAAGGCCAGCAGGACGTCACCGAGGAAGGCACCGGGCAGCCCGCCCAGGGCGCCGAGGGACAGGGCCAGGTGCGCGCCGCTGTGCACCGCGAGGGTGTCCGGGGAGGCCAGCGGGTTGCGCGTGATCGACTGCAGCACCGTGCCGGCCGCGCCGAGGGCGAGCCCCGCGGTGAGGGCCGCGAGCAGGCGTGGCACGCGTGAGGTGAGGACGACGGCGCTGGCCTGGTCGTCGGAGCCGCCCAGGGCCCACTGCCAGACGTCGGCGGCCCCCAGGCCCGAGGTGCCCTGGGTCAGCTGCCACAGGGACAGCGGGACCAGCAGGACGAGCAGCCCGAGGACGAGGGCGGCGACCCCCCGGCCGCGCTTCGCCTCGGGGGTACCGCCCACGACGTCAGACCCGGTCGGCACCTCACGGGCGCCGACCGGGCCGGACGTCGTGGTGGTGGTCATCCGGCGGCGTCGACGGCCGCGTCGATGGCGCGGATCATGGACTCGGGGCCACCGAAGCCCCAGATGCCGTCGGGGAACCGCACGGCGTCGGCGGTGAAGGGCAGCGAGGTCCAGATGCTGTTCTCGGCGAGGGCCGTGGCGAAGACGTCGTCGTCGCCGTTGGCCATGTACCAGAAGCGGGTGTCCTCGGGGAGCTGCGTGAGGCCCTCGACGTCCACCTGGGCGAGGCCGTAGGCGGGGTCGGCCTCGAGGTCGGGGAGCTCGGCCCAGGCGTCGGTGAACCCGAGGTCGCCCAGGACCCCGCCGATGAGGGAGCCGCTGGTGAACGGCCGGATGGTCACGGCCTCACCGGTGTCGTACCCGTCGGCGAAGGCCACCGGGACGTCCGAGACGTCACCGAGCTCGGCACGGGCTGCCTCGACCGCGTCGTCGTACTCGGTCTGCAGGGTCTGCGCCGCGTCCTGGGTGCCCGTGACCTCGGCGACCAGGTCGACGTTGTCGAACATGGAACCGACGGGGTCCGTGGCGTCACCACCGGGGACGACGATGACCGGGATGGTCTCCTCGATCTGCTCGACCGCTCCCTCGACGAGGGAGCCGGTGACGAACAGGACGTCGAGGTCCAGGGCCGCGAGGGTGTCGATGCTGGGCTCGCCGCGGCCACCGATGTCCGTGACGTCCTCGCCCAGCTCGACCGTGGTGTCCCACGTCTCGAAGCCCGTGATGTCGGCGACGCCGACCGGCTCCACGCCGAGCGAGACGAGGTACTCGGCGACGTTCCACTCCGTGGCGGCGACGCGCTCGGCCGGGGCGTCCAGCGTGACCTCGACCCCGCGGGCGTCGGTGACGGTGACGGACGTGTCTGCGGTGCCCGCCTCGCCGTCGGGGGTGGTCGCGTCGCTCGGCGCCTGCTCGGTGGTGCCGCAGGCGGCGAGCGCCAGGACGCCCACCAGGGCGGCGGTCGCAGCGGGACGTGCTCTCATCAGGTCTCCTCAGGGATGGGTCAGCTGGGTGCCGGCGGCAGGTGCCGCGGGCTCAGGGGGTGGGGTTCTGGGGCGCCGGGCCGCGGCGGGCGCGCTCGTGGTGGCGGGCACGCACGCGGGTGCGCAGCAGGCCGGTCCGCGGGTCCTCGTCCACCTCGACGGCGATGCCGTACGCGGCGGTCAGGTGCTCGGAGGTCAGCACGACCTCGGGGGGGCCGGCCGCGACGACTCGCCCGTCGACCAGCAGGACGACGGTGTCCGCGACGGCCGCGGCCTGGTCCAGGTCGTGCAGCACCAGGCCGACGGCGATGCCGTGGGTGTCGGCGAGATCCCGGACGATGTCGAGCAGCTCGGCCTGGTAGCGCAGGTCGAGGAAGGTCGTCGGCTCGTCGAGGAGCAGCACGGGGGTGTCCTGGGCGAGGCAGGCCGCGAGCCACACGCGCTGCAGCTGGCCGCCCGAGAGGTTGTCGACGGGACGGTCGCCCAGGTGGGTGGTTCCGGTGAGCTGCATGGCGCGGTCGACCGCCACGGACCCCTCGGGGTCGGCGGACCGCCAGCGGCCCCGGTGCGGGTGGCGCCCGTACTCGACGAGCTCGCGGACGGTGACCCCGCCCGGCGTCGGGCGGCTCTGGGAGAGCAGCGTGAGGCGGTGCGCGAGCTCGCGGCGCGAGAGGTGGTCGACGTCCCGGGCCTCGCCGGGGGCGCCGACGCCCACCTGCCCGCCCGAGCGGGGGTGCAGGGCCGCGAGGGTGCGCAGCAGGGTGGACTTGCCGCTGCCGTTGGGGCCGACGAGGGTCGTCACCTGGCCCGCTCGCAGGCGCAGGTCGACCTCGTGGACCACCGTGTCGCCGCGGTAGCCGGCGCTGACTCCGGCGGCCTCGAGGAGGGTCGGTCGCGCGGCGAGGTCCGGTGCGAGGGCGCCCGGAAGCACGGGGGCGTCGAGCAGGACGTCGTCGGGCATGCGCTTAAGGTAAGGCTCACCTCACTCATCGTTCAAACCGTCCGGCAGGCGGAACCGGCGTCGGCGGGGTCGAATGGGGAGATGAGCACCGTCCCGAACATCACCCTGAACAACGGCGTCGAGATCCCCCAGCTGGGCTTCGGCGTCTTCCAGATCGACCCGGCGGAGACCAAGGACGCCGTCCGGCAGGCCTTCGAGATCGGCTACCGGCACATCGACACCGCCCAGATGTACGGCAACGAGAAGGGCGTGGGCGAGGCCTTCGCGGAGTCCGGGCTGGACCGCGACGAGGTCTTCATCACCAGCAAGCTCAACAACAACTCGCACGACCCCGAGGTCGCGGCCCAGGCCTTCGACCGGACCCTCGAGGAGCTCGGGCTCGAGCACGTCGACCTGTTCCTCATCCACTGGCCGCTCGCCACGGTGAGCAACTTCGTGGAGACCTGGGGGGCGATGGAGGACTTCTACCGCTCCGGCCGCGCCAAGGCGATCGGCGTCTCCAACTTCCAGCCCCACCACCTCAACCGCCTGCACGCGGAGACGACGATCCCGCCGGCGGTCAACCAGGTCGAGGTGCACCCGTACCTCACCCAGGACGAGGTGCGCGCCTACGGCGCCGAGCACAACATCGCCACCGAGGCGTGGAGCCCGATCGCCCAGGGCCTGGTGCTCGACGACCCGACGATCGTGCGCATCGCCGAGTCCCACGGCCGCACCCCGGCCCAGGTGACCCTGCGCTGGCACCTGCAGCGCGGCGACATCGTCTTCCCCAAGTCGGTGACCCGCTCGCGCATGGAGGAGAACTTCGACGTCTTCGACTTCGAGCTGAGCACCACCGACCTCGCGGGCATCTCCGAGCTCAACCGCGACCACCGCACCGGGCCGGACCCGGACACGTTCAACAAGATCCCCTGAGGGCTTAGCCCGGCTGCCCGCGCTCTGCTCGACGGAGCGCGGGCGGTCGGCCTCGGGGGAAGAGTGCCCCGCCCGCTCACGACCCCGTCACCGCGGAGGCGTCCTCGACCATCTCGGGGCACCCCTCGACGGGGGCCTCGGGCCGCAGCTCGAAGTGCCACACCTCGTTCGCGTACACCTGGCACAGCCCGAACGGGGCGCCGCGGCGGCTGAGCCACTCGGCCGTGGCGTACGGGCCGATGTCGACGGCGTCGCCCGTCACATGGGCCGAGGTCTCCGGGGAACCGACCCAGCGCGAGGCCTCCTCGGCGCTCCCGTAGGTCCGCAGGGCGTCCTCCTGCAGCCACCTCTGGTACTCCGCGGACCGCCAGCCGCTGGTCACGTGCAGCGGCCTGCCGTCCGCTTCGACGGCTGTCGCCGCCTCGCGCAGCGCGGCGAGCAGGGCCGGGTCCAGCCGCGCGACCGTGGGGACGGAGTCGTCGAAGGGTGAGGCGGGCTCGCCGTCGGGCAGGCGACCGTCCTCGGCCGTGGGCTCCGTCGGTACCGGGAGGGGGACGGCGCCCCCGGTCGGACCGGCGGCGAGGCCCTTCGCGACGAGCAAGATCACGACCAGCGCGACCACCACCGTCACGAGGCCCGCGACGACCCGGAGGCGCCTGCGGGGTGGGCGCCCGGGGGCGCTCGGCGCTGGTGGGGTGCTCGGCGGGGAGAAGGGGGCTGTGCGTGCGTCCATGCGCCCAGACCACCGGACCGGCTGTTGCGGTCGCGTATCAGCCGGGGCATACGCCAGCGATATACCTGCGCACCTATGGTCGGTCTGTGCGCGTGCTGATCGTGGAGGACGAGCCGGACCTTGCCGCGGCCCTCCGCGACGGGCTCCGGCTCGAGGCGATCGCCGCCGACGTCGCCCCGGACGGTGACACCGCCCTCGAGCTGCTGAGCGTGAACTCCTACGACGTGGCAGTCCTGGACCGTGACATCCCCGGGCCCTCGGGGGACGAGGTCGCGCGCTGGATCCTCGACACCGGCGCGGGCGTCCCGATCCTCATGCTGACGGCCGCGGACCGCCTCGACGACAAGGCCAGCGGCTTCGAGCTGGGTGCCGACGACTACCTCACCAAGCCGTTCGCCATGCGTGAGCTCGTGCTGCGCCTCCGCGCCCTGGCCCGCCGCACCCCCGCGCGCACCCCACCGGTGCTCGAGCTCGGCGACCTGCGGCTCGACCCCTTCCGGCGCGAGGTGTTCCGCAGCGGCCGGTACGTGCCGGTCACACGCAAGCAGTTCGCGGTGCTCGAGGTGCTCATGGCGGCCGGCGGCGGCCTGGTCAGCGCCGAGGAGCTGCTCGCCCGGGCCTGGGACGAGAACGCCGACCCGTTCACCAACGCAGTCCGCATCACCATCTCGCTGCTGCGCAAGCGGCTGGGCGAGCCGTGGCTGATCGGCACGGTGCCCGGGGTGGGGTACCGCGTCGAGACGGGGGGACCCGAGGATGCGTAGGCGCGGACTCTCAGCGCGATGGCGCCTGACCCTCAGCTACGCCGCCCTGGTGACCGTGGTGAGCGCGATGCTGCTGGCCGTCGTCTTCCTCTTCCTCCTGCGGTACGTGCCCGAGGGCAACGTCGTCCTGCTCGGCCCCGGTGACTCGACGACCTTCGCGCCCGACCGGTCCGACCTCCAGCGAGCCTTCGTTCCGGCAGCATCCGTCACCGGTCTAGCGTCCTTCACGCTGGGGCTGCTCGGGGGGTGGTTCCTCGCCGGCCGGGTGCTGCGGCCGCTCACCGCGATCCGCAGCGGCGCACGACGCGCCGCGGCCGGGTCGCTGACCCACCGCATCGAGCTCGCCGGCCCGCGGGACGAGTTCCGCGAGGTCGCCGACACCTTCGACGCGATGCTCGCCCGGATCGAGCAGAACGTGGAGGGGTACCGACGCTTCGCGGCCGACGCCTCGCACGAGCTGCGCACCCCGCTCGCCACCACCCGGGCCGTCCTCGACGTGGCCGCTGCAGATCCGGACGTCGACCTCCAGCACGTCCTCGGTCAGCTGGGTGCGGCCAACGCTCGTGCCGTCGCGGTCACCGAGGCCCTCCTGCTCATCGCCAGGAGCGACGCCGGGCTGCCCGAACGCGAGGAGGTCGACCTCTCCCTGGTCGTGGAAGACGCCGTCGAGACGCTCACCGACCTCGCGGAGACGCGCGGCGTCACGATCCGGCTCGACACCGGCCCCGCCGTGGTCGCCGGCCACGCGACACTGCTCGAGCACCTCGCCGCGAACCTGCTGCAGAACGCCGTCGTCCACAACACGACGAGCCAGGGGTGGGTCGGCGTGAGCACCCGCCTCTGCGACGGTGCCGCACACCTGCGGGTCGAGAGCTCCGGCCAGGTCATGACGCCCGAGGAGGTCGCCGGGCTGACCGCGCCCTTCCACCGGGGCGCGGGCCGCGCCCTGGGGAGCGACCACGTCGGCGCTGGGCTCGGCCTGGCCATCGCGACGTCCATCGTCCGTGCGCACGACGGCGCGCTGGCGCTCACCCCGCGCGACGGGGGCGGGCTGGTCGCGATGGCAAGATTCCCCGCCGTCGCCCCTGACCGGGCAGGCCCGCGCCCCTAGGGTGACGCCCATGCGCCGATCACCTCTCGCCGTCGTCGCCCTGGGCCTCATGCTGCTCGCCGGATGCGGGCAGGAAGCAGCGCAGGAGCCAGACCCCGGCGCGCCGGCGTCCGACGCGGCGCCCGGCGCGGCG
>NZ_JALPKN010000102.1 GCF_023630195.1 Actinotalea sp. C106
GGCCGGGAGCCTCGCCCTGCCCGAGGGGCCCGAGCCCACCGTGACCCTCGCCGTGGTCCCCGGCGCCGTCGTGGACGTCGAGGCCGAGGGCAGGGCCGCGGCGGTGCTCGAGCTGGTGGGCGCCGACGGCACCGTGCTGGGTGCGCAGGAGCTGAGCCTCGACGAGGCGACGACGACCACGCTCACCGCGCAGGACCTGACCGAGGAGGTCGACGGGGAGGTCGCCGGGCTCGTCCTGCGGACCGAGGACCCGCGGGTCGTGTGGGGCGCGGTCCTCACCGTGGAGGAGGACGCTGGTGACATGGTCTCGGTCCTCGTGCCGGTCGCGCCCGAGCCCGCTCGCCCTGAGGTCGGGGTGCGGCTCCGCTAGCCGCGAGCCGCGCGGAGCTCGACCGTCTGCCGCGCCAGCAGGCCCACGCGCAGCACCGCACGGACCGGAGCCTGGTACCAGGCCGAGTAGCGCCGGGAGAGGTAGAGCGCCGCGCTGCGGTGGTGCGCGCGGATCATGGTTTCTGGCCGAGCGCGCCACGAGGTGCCGCCCACGTGGGTGGTCACCGCGGCGGGGACGTGGATGCTCGACCATCCTGCGGCCAGCAGGCGCTCGGCGAGGTCGAGGTCCTCGAAGAACATGAAGTAGGACTCGTCGAACCCCTGGACCTCCTCGAAGGCCTCACGACGCAGCAGGAGGCAGGCCCCGGAGAGCCACCCGGTGGGGCCCTCGTCGCCCCGGGGCTCCTGGTGGTCGTGCCGGTAGCCCGCGGTGAAGGGGTTGCTGGGCCACACCTTCCCCAGCAGGGCGTGCCCGACCCCCTGCACCAACGAGGGGAAGGCCCTGGACGAGGGGTAGCGCGTGCCGTCGGTGTTGAGCAGGGTGGGGCCCAGGGCTCCGGCCTCCGGGTGTCGCTCTCCGGCCTCGAGAAGCAGGTCCAGGGCACCGGGGTGCCAGACGATGTCCGGGTTGGCTACGACGATCCACGGCTGGCTCGCGCCCCGGCTGCCGCGGTTCGCCGCGCCGCCGTAGCCGTGGTTGGCGCCGTCGCGCACGAGGACCGCGCCGTGCTCCTGGACCACCCGGTCCACCAGCTCGTGCTCCATGCCGTTGTCGACCAGCACGAGCTCGACCGCGGCGCTGCTCCCGGAGCTCAACGAGCTGGCGAAGTCCTCGAGCTCGGGCCCGGGGTTGAACGTGACGCAGACGACGCGCACGGCCGAGGGCGTGCGTCCGGACGTGGGGGCAGTGATGAGGGGCTCCTCGGGCGTGGGGGCAGGCGGGGGTCAGCCTAGTGCGCGACGCCAGGTCGGCTCAGCCACGGAAGTGCGGGTCGACCTCCTCGGGGGACTTCGCCAGGAGGTGGGCGACCTGCTCGACGACGACGTCGCGCACCAGCTCGCCGAGGTCGGCGTCGTCCACGGCGCGGGTCTCGACCGGGCGCCGGTAGACGAGGATGCGTGCGGGCATGCCGACGTCGGAGGGGAAGTACCTGCCGAGGGGGACCCCGCCGTGCTCCCAGGGCGCGGGGTGGGACGGCGGGACCTCCTCGACGGCGAACTCGGTGCCTTCGAGCTGCGGGCCCCACCGGCGCTCGAGCCGCTCGACCGCGGCCAGCACGTGGTCGTCGAAGCGGTCCGCGCGGGTGCGGTGGCCCGGGAGGTCGGGAGGCAGCACCGGTCCGCGCAGGCCTCGACCGCGACGATCGCGCCGGCGCGGTCCGAGCGGACCTCGACCCGGTGCGGTGGCGAACGGGCCGGGCCTGCCGGACGCCGCGGCGTCCCCGGTGCCGGGGGAGAGGCTCACGCGCTCACTCTACGGCGTGGTGCCTCTCGCGATGCCGGGGTACGCAGGTAGGCTCGGGCGTTGTGAGATCAGGTCGCCAGTGTTCGCGCAGCGCCTGCGGGCGCCCCGCGGTCGCGACGCTCACCTATGTCTACTCGGACTCGACGGCGGTCCTCGGACCGCTCGCCAACCTCGCCGAGCCGCACTCCTACGACCTGTGCAGCGAGCACGCCGGACGGCTGACCGCACCGCGCGGCTGGGAGGTCGTCCGGCTCACCCCCGAGTTCGTGCCCACGGGTCCCAGCTCGGATGACCTCGTGGCTCTCGCTGACGCCGTCCGTGAGGCCGGGCGGCCCCGCGCCGAGGTGGTTCTGCCCGAGCCGGTCGCCACCGAGGTCGCGCGTCGTGGTCACCTCAGGGTGCTCCGCGGGGACGGGGTCTGAGCCGTGACGGCTTCGGACGACGTCCTGCAGGCGTGCTCCTCGTGCGGCAGCACCGTGCTGACCCGCCTGCCGCTCGTGCTCACCGACGGTACGGACGTCACGTTCATCTCGTGCCATGCCTGCGAGGTGCGCGCCTGGTTCTCGCAGGACGAGGCCGGCGGATGGACCTCGATCCCGATCGCGTCGGTGCTCGAGCGCTCGGCCCGCAAGCCTCGCTGATCGGGCGTGCCCTGCGCAGGATGATCGGGGACCACGGACGGTCCCGGGGCGCGGACGCGCATCGGTCCGTCCGCGATGCGGGCCTCGTCCCCGCGGCCAACTAGGCTTCTCGACGTGACTGACAACAGCAGCCCTCGGCCGGCCCCTGACCTGTCCCGCCTGATCAAGGCCTACGACGTCCGGGGCCTGGTGCCCGACGAGTTCAGCCCAGACGTCGCCCGCGCGATCGGGACGGCCTTCGCCGAGATCGTGGTCAAGGACGCCGCCGAGGCACGCGAGCGGGACGAGGGGGTCCCCACCCGCCCGCGCGTCGCGATCGGTCAGGACATGAGGGAGTCGGGCGGCCCCCTGGTCGAGGCCTTCGCCTCGGGCCTCACCCAGCGCGGCGTGGACGTCGTCCAGATCGGGCTCTGCTCGACCGACGGCCTCTACCACGCGTCGGGGGCCCTCGACATCCCCGGGGCGATGTTCACCGCGAGCCACAACCCCGCCGAGTACAACGGCATCAAGATGTGCCACGCGGGGGCCCGTCCGGTCGGTCAGGGCTCCGGGCTCGACGCGATCCGCGACCTCGCGACCCGCTACCTGAGCGACGGCCTGCCCGAACCGGTCGAGAGCCGGGGGGAGGTCAGCGAGCGGGAGATGCTCGGCGAGTACGCCACCTTCCTGCGCACCCTGGTCGACCTGCGAGGCATCCGCCCGCTCAAGGTGGTCGTCGACGCCGGCAACGGCATGGCCGGCCTGACCGCGCCGGCGGTGCTCGGGACGGCCGCAGGGCTCGAGCCGCTGCGACTCGACGTCGTGCCGCTGTACTTCGAGCTCGACGGGACCTTCCCCAACCACGAGGCGAACCCCCTCGAGCCCGCCAACCTGCGCGACCTCCAGGCTGCCGTGGTCGAGCACGGCGCCGACCTCGGGCTGGCCTTCGACGGCGACGCCGACCGCTGCTTCGTGATCGACGAGCGGGGGGAGCCCGTGAGCCCGTCCGCGATCACCGCGCTCGTCGGTCTCCGCGAGGTGGCCCGAGAGACGGCCGCGGGACGATCCTCGACGGTGATCCACAACCTGATCACCTCCCGGGTGGTGCCCGACCTGCTCCAGGCCGCCGGTGCCCGCACCGTGCGCACCCGGGTGGGCCACTCGTTCATCAAGGCGCAGATGGCGGAGAACGAGGCCGTCTTCGGCGGTGAGCACAGCGCGCACTACTACTTCCGGGACTTCTTCTACGCCGACACGGGCATGCTCGCCGCGATGCACGTGCTCGCTGCGCTGGGCGAGGCCCGCGGCAACGACGGCGCCCCGGTGCCGCTGTCCATGCTGGCCGAGGCCTACGAGCCCTACGTCGCGAGCGGTGAGATCAACTCGCGGGTCGAGGACGTCGAGGCAGCCCGCGAGCGGGTCGTCGAGGCGTACGTGACCCAGCAGGGTGGCGGCCCCGTCGAGGTGGACGAGCTCGACGGCCTGACCGTCTCGCACTGGGACGCCCACCCGCGCTGGTGGTTCAACCTGCGAGCGTCCAACACCGAGCCGTTGCTTCGCCTGAACGTCGAGGCCGCAGACGAGGACATCATGGTCAAGGTCCGCGACGACGTGCTCGCGCTCGTGCGTCAGGAGCAGGACTGAGATGAGCGAGATCGAGCCCTGGGTCCGCGAGATCCTGCGCTGCCCGGCCTGCGGCAGCGAGCTGCGCGACGGCACCCGTCCCGACGGGGCGGCCGAGCTGGTCTGCCTCGGGGAGGCCTGCGCGTTGGCCTACCCGGTCCGGGACGGGATCCCCGTCCTGCTCGTGGATGACGCCTACCCGTCGGGGGGCACGGTCTGACCCCTGGTCGGACATGACGAAGGGCCCGGCCGCACGGTGTGCGGACGGGCCCTTCGTGCAGTGCGAGCGCTGGGATCAGCGCCGGTGCCTCAGCGGCTGCACCCGGTCAGGAGCCGGAGACGATGCTGTCGACGTAGTCGGGGTTCTCCTCGAGCCACTGCTCGACGGCGGCGTCGTTGTCCTCGCCCTCCATCTCGTTGAACATGATGTTCTCGAGGGCGTGGAGCTGGTCGGAGTCCATCCGGAAGCCGGAGATCCACTCGGCGACCTGCGGGTACTCGGCCGAGAAGTCCTCGTGGGCGTAGCTGTGGATGCTGTCCGCGTCGCCGAGGGCGTTCTCGGGGTCCTCGAGGTCGCGGATGGGGTAGGCGTCGTAGGCCCAGTGCGGGCGCCACAGCGTCACGACGATGTTCTCGCCGGCATCGGTCGCGGCCTGGAGCTCGGTGAGCATGGCCGGGGTCGAGGAGACGAGGAACTCCATCTCCTCCAGGCCGTAGGTCGGGATGACCTCGTCCTGGGTGATGGCCGTGAGGCCGGCCCCCGACTCGATGCCGACGATGCGGTTGTCGAACTCGTCGGCGTACTCGGCGAGCTCGTCGAGGGAGGTGATCGGGGAGTCCTCGTTGACCGCGATGGTCAGCGGGGCGTCGTCGAGCCAGGCGCCCAGGTCCTCGAGGCTGTCGCCGTACTGCTCCATGTAGGAGGCGTGGGTCAGCGGCAGCCAGGTGTCGAAGTTGACGTCGAAGTCACCCTCGGAGAGACCCGTGAAGACGATGCCCGCGTCGGCGGACTCCATCTCGACCTCGTAGCCCTCGCCCTCGAGGATGTGCTTCCACAGGTGGGAGACGGCGATGCCCTCCTCCCAGCCCGAGTGCACGCCGATGGTGATCGGCTCGCTCTGCTCGGCGCCGCCGGCGTCGGTGTCGCCGGTGGTCTCCTCGGTGGTCTCGGAGTCGCTGGCGCAGGCGGTCAGGGTCAGGGCGAGCACACCGGCCGAGGCCAGTGCGGTCGTGGTGCGTCGTGCGTTTCTCATGGGTTTCCTCTCGTGAGCCGGCCTCGGGGATGAGACCTGCTCGGTCGTGGACGGGGGGCAGGGAGGAGGGGCTCAGGCCTTGGTGGTGGCCCGGGCGCGTTCGACCGCGGAGCGCGAGCCGAAGGCCGAGGTGACTCGGTCGAGATACATCGCGAGGATGACCACCGCGAGACCGGCTTCGACGCCGAGGCCGATGTTCACGCTCTGCAGGGAGCGGACGACGTCCTGGCCCAGGCCGGCCGCGCCGACCAGGCCGGAGATGACGACCATCGACAGCGAGAGCATGATCACCTGGTTGACCCCGGCCATGATCGTCGGCAGGGCCAGCGGGAGCTGGATCTGGCGCAGGATGCGTCGAGGGGTCGCGCCGAAGGCGTGCCCGGCCTCGACCACCTCGCTGTCGACCTGCCTGATGCCCAGCTCGGTCAGCCGCACGCCTGGGGCGAGGGCGAAGATCACGGTGGCGACCATGCCGGGGACGACGCCCACCCGGAAGAGGATCACGGCGGGCAGCAGGTAGACGAACGCGGGCATCGTCTGCATGAAGTCCAGGATCGGACGCGTGATCGCCGAGACCGTCGCGTTGCGCGCCGCCAGGATGCCGATCGGGATGGCGATGGCGATGGCGATGGCGCTGGCGACGAGAACCAGCGCGAGGGTCGCCATGGCGTTGTCCCACTGGTCGACGCCGTAGATGATCGCGAAGCCCAGGACGCTGCCCACGGGCAGCTGCCAGCTGCGACGGGCCAGGAGGGCCAGGGCGGCGAGGACCAGGCCCACCACCCAGAAGGGCGGCTCGGCCAGCACGTAGGTGAGGCCGTCGTAGGCGGCGCGGAGCACGTCGCCGATGACGTCGAAGACCGCCCCGAGGGTCGAGGTGAGCCAGGCGATGAGATCGGCCGCCCACTCGCCGAGCGGGATGCGGAACATGAGGTCGTTCACGAGGCTGCTCCGTCCGTCGAACCAGGGCTGGGGGCGGCGACGACCTCGGGGGACGCGGCGCCGGGCAGGGCCACCGCGGCGCCGGTGTCGTTGGGCGCCATCGCCTCGAGGAGGGTGACCCGCGGGATCACGCCGACCAGCCGGCCGCGCGCGTCCACCACGGGCACCGGGAGGGGGCTCTCGGCCGAAGGGGCGAAGATGTCCGAGAGCGGCGCGTCGACGTCCACGGCGGTGACCTCGTCACGGGTGAGCTCGACGAGGGACTCGGTGCCGGCCCGCTGGGCGGCCACGACGTCCTCGTCGCGCAGCACCCCGCGCAGGGTGCGGTCGCGGTCGACCAGGTACGCCGCCGAGGCCTGGGCCTCGCGCATCTCGTGCAGGGCGACCCGGGGTCCGGCACCGGAGGTGACGACGGCCGCGGGCCGCACCATCACCGAGCCGGCGGTCAGGACACGGGTCTTGTCGACGTCGGCGACGAACTGCGCGACGTAGTCGTTCGCGGGGTCGGAGAGGATCTGCTCGGCGGTGCCGATCTGCACGATCCGGCCGTCGCGCATCATGGCGATGCGGTCCCCGAGGTGCATGGCCTCGTTGAGGTCGTGGGTGATGAAGACGATGGTCTTGCCGAGGGTCTCCTGGAGCTCGAGCAGCTGCTCCTGCATCTCGCGCCGGATCAGCGGGTCCAGGGCGGAGAACGCCTCGTCCATGAGCAGCACCTCGGTGTCCGCCGCGAGGGCGCGGGCCAACCCGACGCGCTGGCGCATGCCGCCCGAGAGCTCCGAGGGAAGGTGGTCCTCCCACCCGCCCAGGCCGACCATCTCGAGGGCCTGCCCCGCACGTCGCCGTCGCTCGGTGCGGTCGACGTCCTGCAGGGCGAGCGGATACGCGGCGTTGTCGATGATCGTGCGGTGCGGCAGCAGGGCGAAGTGCTGGAAGACCATCGAGACCCGCTTCTGGCGGATCTGGCGCATCTCCTTGGCCGAGACCGTGGAGAGGTCCGCGTCGCCGAGGACCACCCGGCCCGCGGTGGGCGGCTGCAGGCCGTTGAGCATGCGGATCAGGGTCGACTTGCCCGAGCCGGACAGGCCCATGACGACGAAGGTCTCGCCGGCCTCGACCTCGAAGCTGGCATCGATCACCGCAGCGGTGCCGTGGTTCTTGACCTCGTCGCGGCTCTCTCCGGCCTGGAGTCGGCGGACGGCCTCGGCCGGTCGCCGACCGAAGACCTTGTAGACGCCTTCGGCGCGCAGTGCTGCCACTAGTCTCTCGTCTCGCTCGGGGGGCCCGGCCACGCCAGGGCGGCTGGGGTGCGGCCCGCGCCGCGGCGTGCCGCAGCAGGGCCGCGACCTTGCGGTGAGTCGTGTGTCGGAACGGTTCCGACCCAGCAGGCCACACGGGGGAGGGGCCTGCGAACTGCCCGGGCAGAGCACCGGGCCGTCGACCACCATGTCGCGGATGCCCGCGTGGATCAACCGAGGGTCGGTGTGAAGAGGGGGTCCACGAGGGGTGCGCCGGCCGCCAGGTCGCCGTTGACCTGGGGCTTTGCCTGTTCTTGGATCGTTACTGTTCTGTGACGTATCTAGGTGCTCGACCAGGGCTGGTGATCGTCCAGCACGTGCCTGGTGTGGGCCAGGTCACGAGTGCTGCGACCGGTCAGTCGACCGGGTCCGGCACCGCGTGCGGCAGCCGGTGCACCAGGGCGCCTTCGGCCTCGACCTGACGCGCGACCCGCACCGCGTGGGCGTACTCGCGGTCCCGTCTCTCGGCGAGCACCGCCGAGATGAACCGCTCGGGGTGGGTGCCCGGGGGCGGGCCGGGGGCGACGTACCGCTCGATCTCCCCCGCGAGGTCGTTGCCCAGACGCACCCGCGAGGCGAGGTGCAGCGTGGTCGCCCGCCCCAGGAGCTGACGGGCCGAGAGCGCGAGCCCGTCCGGGAGGCGGCGGATGTCGGCCGACCGCGCCCAGGCGGCGAGCTCGGGGGGCATCATGACCGGCGGCAGGGCCTCCTGGCCGCCGCGGATCCGGACGGCGTAGGTGCCGGCGAGCAGGTCGCCGAGCCGCTTGCCCTGAGGGTGCACGAGGGAGGTGATCAGCGCGACCGAGCCGACGGTGAGCCACAGCTCACCCACCCCGGTCAGCGCCCGGACCACCGCGTGCCGGAAGCGGACGGGCCCGCCGTCGTCGCGCACGATCCGGATACCCATGACGAGCTTGCCCACCGAGCGTCCTCGGGTCAGGGTCTCGACCGTCGCGGGGACCACGACCAGCACCGTGACGACCAGGGTGATCACCAGCGCCGCCGTCGCGGCCTGGTCCATCTGGGCGACCACGGGGGAGGAGACGAGCACCAGGAGGAAGCCCACGACGAGGAGGATCGCGACGTCCAGGACGGCGCCGACCATGCGCGTCGCGAAGGAGGCGGGGCGGGCGTCGAGGACCACGCCCTCGCCGATGACGATCTCGTCCGACACGTCCGCCCCTCTCTGTGCTGGCCTTCTGCTGTGGCAGGCTACCGGGCGTGGACCTCGACGCGTTCTCCGCCGTGCACGCCCCGACCTGGGCGCGTCTGGACGAGCTCGCGCGGCGACGACGCCTGACAGGTGCCGAGAGCGACGAGCTGGTGCGGCTCTACCAGGAGGTCGCGACTCATCTGTCGACCGTCAGGTCTGCCGCCCCCGACCCCGGCACGGTCTCGCGCCTCTCGGAGACCCTCGCTCGGGCACGGTCGACGATCGCGGGCTCGCACGAGCCCGCGTGGTCGGACGCCAAGCGCTTCCTGGTGCTGACCCTGCCTGCTGCGTTCTACCGCGTCCGGTGGTGGACCGTGGGTGTGATGGTGGCCTTCACCGCCCTCGCGGTGGTCGCCGGGGTGCACGTCTACTCGAGCCCCGAGGCCCAGGCGGCCATGGGCACCCCGAGCCAGCTCGAGACCTATGCCGACCAGGAGTTCGCGAACTACTACTCCAACTATCCCGGCGAGAGCTTCGCGGCCCAGGTCTGGACGAACAACGCCTGGATCGCGGCCCAGTGCATCGCCTTCGGCATCAGCGGCGTCTGGCCCGTGCTCGTCCTGGTGCAGAACGCCGTCGGGGTCGGCTCGGCGGGGGGCGTGATGGCTTTGCACGACGGCCTGGGCATCTTCTTCCAGCTCATCCTGCCCCACGGGTTCATGGAGCTCACGGCGATCTTCGTGGCCGCCGGCGCGGGCCTCAAGGTGTTCTGGACCCTGATCGACCCACGCGGTCGCCCCCGGTCGCGGGCGCTGGCCGAGGAGGGACGCGCCCTGTTCACGGTGGCCCTGGGCCTGGTGGGCGTCCTGGGCGTGTCGGGGCTCGTCGAGGGGTTCGTGACGCCCTCAGCCCTGCCGTGGTGGCTCAAGATCGTCATCGGAGCCCTGGTGCTCGCGGCCTACTGGACCTACACGTTGGTCCTCGGGCGTCGAGCGGTGCGTGCCGGGGAGACGGGCGACCTGCGTGAGGACCACAACGCCGCCACCGTCCCGCTCGCGGCCTGAGGTTCCTCGGCCCGGCGTCTGCACGCGGGTGTTCCCGGCGGTCAGTCGCCGGGAGGACGTCGGATGCGCAGGATGATGATGACCACGGTCGCGCCGATCGCCGCGACCCCGAGCACGCCCACGACCCACGGGTCCAGGCCGGAGGCCTCGGCGAGCGCCGGCCCCGCCTCACCCTGCGGGGCGGCGAAGGCGATCAGCGGGAGGGTCGCCGTGGCGACGAACGCCAGGGCGACGACGATCGCGACGATGCGCGCCCGCCGTCGGCGACGTTCCATCATGGTGGGCCGACGGTCGTCCATCAGAGCCTCCCTGCGGCCTTGAGGGCCAGGTAGGTGTCGGCGAGGCGGGGGGCGAGGTCGTCGGGCAGGGCGTCGACCACCTCGACGCCGCGCTGGCGCAGGCGGACGCCCACGGCCGCACGTTCGAGCTCGACCCGCTCGGCGGCCGCCGCGTCGAAGACCGCCGAGGAGCTCTCCCGTCCCGCGCGGAGGGCCGCGAGCTCGGGATCGGCCACGGAGGCGAGGACGACCGTGTGGTCGTGCGCGAGCGGACCGATCACGGGGAGCAGGCCGGACTCGACGGCTGCTGGCTCGAGGGAGGTCAGCAGGACGACCAGGGCGCGCTGGGAGAGCCGCTGCCGGACAGCGCTCACCGCCCCCGACCAGTCGGCCTCGACGAGGGTGGGCTCGAGCGGGGCGAGGGCGTCGGCCAGGGCGGGCAGCAGGCGCGGGCCGCCG
>NZ_JALPKN010000103.1 GCF_023630195.1 Actinotalea sp. C106
GGACGGCGCGGCGGCGCAGCGCTGGCGCGAGCAGGGCCTGGCCCTGTGGCGTCAGGAGGTCGCTCGTGCGCGGGTGGACGAGTCGGACCAGGCCGCCCCCACCGTCCTGGGGCGGTTGCAGGCCGCCCTCGACGACGTGCTCGTGCGGGACGGGGTGCTGCTGGGACTCGTCCCGGGCGCTGACCGCGTCGCCGATCGGGTGGTGGCCGGCGGAGGTGGCGACGAGGTCGGGCAGGTGCTCAGGGCGATCATCGACCCGGAGGTCGGGTCGGCGCCCGAGCAGGAGCGCACGACCGCTGCCCGCGCGGTCCTCGAGGCGGTGGTCGCGCACGCCCCCCGACGGTCCCAGGCCCCGGCGTCGACCCTGCTCGCGGTGGTGGCGTGGTGGAACGGGGACGGCGCGCGCGCCTCGGTGCTGTGCGAACGTGCCCTCGAGGCTGACGAGGACCACCGCCTGGCGCTGCTCGTGCACGAGGCCCTCGTGCAGGGCATGCCCCCGGGTTGGCTCCGCGCAGCCCAGCGCGAGACCGGTTGAACGATCGCAGGAGGTGACGATCAGGTAGCGTCGACGAAACGTTCCCGTTGCGTCACCTGGAGGATCGATGAGTGTCGTCGTCGGCTATGTCGCGACTGCCGAGGGCGACGCCGCCCTGACTGCCGCGGTCGAGGAGGTCCGTCGGCGCGGAAGTCGCCTGGTCGTGGTCCTGAGCGAGCGGAGCAGCCGGTTCGGCTCCGAGACAGGGGCGCTCGAGGAGCAGGTCGAGGAGGTGCGTCGTCGTCTTGACGAGGCCGACGTCCCCTACGACGTGCGGCAGACCGTGCGCGGTCGAGATGTCGCGGACGACATCATCTCGGCCGCCGAGTCGACCGGGGGAGAGCTCATCGTCATGGGCCTGCGACGACGCAGCCCGGTCGGCAAGCTGATCCTCGGCTCCAACGCGCAGCGGATCCTCCTCGACGCACCGTGCCCGGTGCTGGCGGTCAAGCCCGTCAGGACCTGATCGGGCGCCTGCTCGCTCCGCCAGGTCGTGCCCCGGGGTGCCCCCGGACGTTACAATGATGGTCTACCCCCGGACCTTCTCTCCGAGCCTGGCGTTGCCGAAAGGTTCTCTGTGTCATCCCTGTCTTCACGTCCTGCCCTGCCCCGCGAGTTCGAGCACCCTGCTTTGCAGGAGCTCGTCATGCGTGGCCGCACCCACGGCTCGGTCGACGCCGAGTCCCTCCGGAACGCCTGCGAGAGCGCTGAGGTCGCCCCCAAGCGGCTGCGCTCCGTGGTCCGCGGTCTGAGCGACGCCGGCATCACCGTCCAGGAGCCTCAGGCCCGGACGGCCGTCGCCGCGGCCACCACCCGACGGTCGAGCACCGCCACCGCCAAGGCCCCTGCCGACGCTGAGGAGAGCACCACGAAGACCACGACGAAGACCTCGGCTCCCAAGAGCGCTGCGACCTCGACGACGAAGACCGCCGCCACCAAGGCCAAGCCCGCGGCGAAGGCCAAGCCCGCCGCCAAGGCCAAGGCGCCCGCCCCCGCCCCTGAGCCCGACGGCATCCCCGAGGCCGAGCCCCAGGAGGGCGAGACCGTCGCCGTCGTGACCCCGGCCACCGAGGAGACCGAGGAGACCGGCTTCACGGTCTCGGACGCCGACGACGACGACGCCCCCGCCCAGCAGGTCGTGACGGCCGGCGCGACGGCCGACCCGGTCAAGGACTACCTCAAGCAGATCGGCAAGGTCGCCCTGCTCAACGCCGAGCAGGAGGTCGAGCTCGCCAAGCGGATCGAGGCAGGCCTCTTCGCCGAGGAGAAGCTCGCGAGCGGCCCCAAGCTCGAGCCCAAGCTCCGTCGCGAGCTCGAGTGGATCGTCTCGGACGGTCGCCGTGCGAAGAACCACCTGCTCGAGGCCAACCTGCGCCTCGTGGTCTCGCTGGCCAAGCGCTACACGGGCCGCGGGATGCTGTTCCTGGACCTCATCCAGGAGGGGAACCTCGGGCTCATCCGTGCGGTCGAGAAGTTCGACTACACCAAGGGCTACAAGTTCTCGACGTACGCCACGTGGTGGATCCGCCAGGCCATCACCCGCGCCATGGCCGACCAGGCCCGCACCATCCGTATCCCGGTGCACATGGTCGAGGTCATCAACAAGCTCGCCCGCGTCCAGCGGCAGATGCTCCAGGACCTGGGCCGCGAGCCCACGCCTGAGGAGCTCGCCAAGGAGCTCGACATGACCCCTGAGAAGGTCGTCGAGGTCCAGAAGTACGGGCGCGAGCCCATCTCGCTGCACACCCCCCTGGGCGAGGACGGGGACAGCGAGTTCGGCGACCTCATCGAGGACTCCGAGGCCGTGGTGCCGGCCGACGCCGTCAGCTTCACCCTGCTCCAGGAGCAGCTCCACCAGGTCCTCGACACCCTCTCCGAGCGCGAGGCCGGGGTGGTCTCCATGCGCTTCGGTCTCACCGACGGTCAGCCCAAGACCCTCGACGAGATCGGCAAGGTCTACGGGGTCACGCGTGAGCGCATCCGGCAGATCGAGTCCAAGACGATGTCGAAGCTGCGCCACCCCAGCCGTTCCCAGGTGCTGCGGGACTACCTCGACTGAGGGTCGTCGCAGCAGGAGGTCGACGACGTTCACCCTGACGTCACCCGAGGTACAGGCGTACGCCATCGGGTACGTGTGACATGGGTCGGGTGATACTCGACGACGCGCTCGCCCTCCTCGCCTCCGCGGTGACCCTCGCCCTCGTCTACGGCGTCGGCCGACGTCTCCTCCCCATGCCCGAGGAGCGAGGCCCGCTGGGTGGTCCTCCCCTCCGCGCTCCAGGGCCGAGCACGCCGCCACCTCCGGATCTGGGTAGCTCCGGTCGCGAGACGGGGCGCCCCGCAGTAGTGTCGACGGCTTTGCTTCCGTCGGACCCGAGGATGTGCTGCAGCGATGCCCCGTACCGGTACCACTCGTGCCCCTTACCTCACCATGCTCGTCGGGCTCCTGGCGGTGGCTCTGGCGTTGATCGTGGCCGACTGGGCCCATCGCAACGGGTACGCCGCGGTCTCAGGCTGGCGGTGGGACACCAATCGTGACGCCAGCTGGATCGAGCTCTACCGCGGCACCCTCCTGATCATCTCGGCCGTCCTGCTCGCGCGGTTGGGACGCTCGGCACCTGGTGCACCGGTGCTGCTCGCCTGGGCCCTGCTCCTGGTCGTCGTGGCCCTGGACGACAACCTCGCCCTGCACGAGCGCGGGGGCGGATGGCTCGACTCGACCGTGGGACTCCCGACGCCCGTCGGACTGACGGGTCAGGACGTCGGCGAGCTGGTCGTCTGGGGCGCGCTGGGAGCGCTGCTCGCAGCTCTCGTGGTCCTGGGGCACCGGCGTAGCTCGGCCCCGGCGAGAGCTGTCTCACGCCATCTGGCCCTGGCCCTGGGGCTCGTCGTGTTCTTCGCCGTCGTGGTCGACATGGTCCACGCGGCGGTGGTCAGCGAGGTGCCGTACCGGGTCGACTACCTGCTGACCGCGGTCGAAGCCGCTGGAGAGACCGGGGCGGTGGCCGTCCTCACGGTCGTGTGCGTCCATCGTGCTCGCGCCGGGCTACCCACTCGTGAGGTCGCTCGGGCGGCGTGAGCGCGACGGGCTGGCCCGTTCCTTCGTCAGCCCCCGACCCCGGCGACCACGGCGACCAGCCAGGTGCCCGCGGCGATCAGCGCGAGGGTGAGCTCGACGAGCATCCCCCACGCCGTGGCCTTGAGCGCCGTGACCGCTGTGCGGCGGGCCGTGTCGAGGTCACGCAGCCGGTGGTACTCGGCCGCGAGGAGACCGCCGGCGAAGAACAGGAACAGCCCGAGCACCGGGATCACGAAGAACCCGACGATCCCGGCGATCCCGGCGACGACGAACGACCGTCGCGGCACGCCTGCTTGCTGCACGCGACGGCCGGTCAGCACGTACGTGGCCGACCAGCCGAGGGCCAGCAGGACGAGCACCACGCCCAGCACGACCCAGCCACCGGTCGTGCCGACCATAATCGCCCAGACCAGGACGGCGACGGCGATGGTGGGGGAGCCAGGGAGCACGGGGAGCACGATCCCGACCAGGCCGACGAGGATCGCCAGGCCGACCAGCACGGTGGTGAGATCCATGGGGGACTCCTCGGGTCAGCTGGCGGCCTCGTGCATGACGAAGGGCCCGGTCCGAGGTGCTCTGGACCGGGCCCTTCGTCTGTCGGTCGTGGATCAGCGCGTGGCGGCGCCTGCGCCGTGCTGCTCGAGGAGCCGGTCGGTCTCGTCCTGGACGTGCACCGCGAGATCGGTGAAGGCGGATTCGTGGGCGCGGGCGTGGTGCGCGCAGAAGAGCAGCTCGCCGGTCGCCAGCACCACACGGACGTAGGCCTGGGCGCCGCAGCTGTCGCAGCGGTCGGCCGCAGTCAGCGGGGAGGTCGTCGTCGTAGTCACGCGACCATGAAACCACCTTGCCTGCCGTACGGCACGGTCCAGGGCGGGTGGTTCGCTCACCGCGTAGTCGTCCGCGGCCCCGCGGCATGGCGACCCGGGCGGCGCGCCCCGAGCGTCTAGGCTCGGTCCTCGTGACCAGCACGCTGTCCGAGTCGAGCTACAACGCCCGCCACCTGTCCGTCCTCGAGGGCCTCGAGGCGGTCCGCAAGCGACCTGGCATGTACATCGGGACCACGGACTCCCGGGGTCTGATGCACTGCCTCTGGGAGATCATCGACAACTCCGTGGACGAGGCCCTCGGCGGCCACTGCGACCGGATCGCCATCGTGCTGCACGCCGACTCCTCGGTCGAGGTCCACGACAACGGGCGCGGCATCCCCGTCGACGTCGAGCCCAAGACCGGGCTCACGGGCGTCGAGGTCGTGTTCACCAAGCTCCACGCCGGAGGCAAGTTCGGTGGCGGCTCCTACACGGCCTCGGGAGGGTTGCACGGGGTCGGCGCTAGCGTCGTCAACGCACTGTCCTCACGGTTGGACGTCGAGGTGGACCGCAACGCCCGCACGCACCGCATGACCTTCCACCGCGGCGAGCCGGGGACCTTCGACGACTCGGCCGGCCGCGGGCCGGACGCACCGTTCACGCCCTTCCTCGAGGCCTCCGAGCTGACCATCGTCGGCAAGGTCCCCAAGGCGCGCACCGGGACACGCGTGCGGTACTGGGCTGACCGGCAGGTATTCCCCAAGACGGCCGTCTTCTCCTACGACGAGCTCGTGGCACGCGTGCGGCAGACGACGTTCCTGGTGCCGGGCCTCACCGTGACCGTGCGTGACGAGCGCGGGCTGCCGGGCACGCCCGGGGCGGACGCCCCGCACGAGGAGACCTTCGTCCACCACGGCGGGACGGTCGACTTCGTGGACTTCCTCGCCCCGGACACCGCGATCACCGAGACGTGGCGCCTGACCGGCAGCGGCTCCTTCACCGAGACGGTCCCCGTCCTGGACGGCCGAGGCCACCTCACCTCGCAGGAGGTGACCCGGGAGTGCGAGGTCGACGTCGCGCTCCGCTGGGGGACGGGGTACGAGACCGAGCTCCGCAGCTTCGTGAACATCATCTCGACCCCCAAGGGCGGGACGCACCTCGCGGGTCTCGAGCAGGCCCTCGTCAAGACCCTGCGCAAGCAGATCGAGCTCAACGCGCGCCGGCTCAAGGTCTCGACGAAGGACTCCTCGGAGCGTGTCGAGAAGGACGACATCATGGCGGGGCTCACCGCCGTGCTGACGGTGCGCCTGTCCGAGCCGCAGTTCGAGGGCCAGACCAAGGAGGTCCTGGGCACCGGGCCGGTGCGCGGGATCGTCGCGAAGGTCGTCGAGGGTGAGCTCTCGGCCGTGCTGACCTCCCCGAAGCGGGACCTCAAGGGCCAGTCCGCCCTGGTCCTGGAGAAGATCGTCGCGGAGATGCGGGCCCGGCTCTCGGCGCGCAAGCAGAAGGAGATCTCGCGGCGCAAGAACGCCCTCGAGAGCTCGGCCCTGCCCTCCAAGCTCGCGGACTGCCGCAGCGACGACGTCGAACGCAGCGAGCTGTTCATCGTCGAGGGGGACAGCGCGCTGGGCACCGCGAAGCTCGCCCGGAGCTCGGACTTCCAGGCCCTGCTGCCGATCCGCGGCAAGATCCTCAACGTCCAGAAGGCCTCCATCTCCGACATGCTGCGCAACGCCGAGTGCGCAGCCATCATCCAGGTGCTCGGCGCCGGGTCGGGGCGCAGCTTCGACCTCGAGGCCGCCCGCTACGGCAAGGTCGTCCTGATGACCGATGCTGACGTCGACGGTGCGCACATCCGCACCCTGCTCCTCACGCTGTTCTTCCGGTACATGCGACCTCTGGTCGATGCCGGCCGCGTGTTCGCCGCGGTGCCCCCCCTGCACCGGGTGGAGGTGATCGGTGCGGGCTCACGCAAGAACGAGTACATCTACACCTACTCCGAGGCTGAGCTCGCCGCCACGCTCAAGAAGCTCCAGAAGTCGGGTCGGCGCTACAAGGAGGACATCCAGCGCTACAAGGGCCTGGGGGAGATGGATGCCGACCAGCTCGCCGAGACGACCATGGACCCCCGGCACCGGACCCTGCGTCGGGTCACGGCCCAGCACGCGGCCGCCGCCGAGTCGGTCTTCGAGCTGCTCATGGGGTCCGAGGTCGCCCCGCGACGTGACTTCATCGTCGCGGGTGCGGCGCAGCTCGACCGGGCGCGCATCGACGCGTGAGCAGCACGCCCTGCCCCCGGCGGCGTGGTCCCGACGGTGGGTCCGGATCGCCTAGGTTGGTGCCGTGAGCTCGCGTGAACCCCTCGCCGTGCGCGCGGACCCGCCCGCGGTGCTCGAGCACCCACCCGTGCACCTCGAGCTGCGCTGGCGACCGCTGACGCCGGCTGACGCCTCGGCGCTCTTCACCCTCGTCCGAGCCGTCGAGACCGTCGAGGCGGCCCCGCGCCGTCACTCGGAGGCCGAGGTCTCCGATCTCCTCGTGGGTGAGTGGAAGGACCTCGAGCGGGACAGCCTGGGGGGCTTCGACGACAGCGGGACGCTGCGCGCCTACGCCCTGGTGGAGGTGCGGCCGGGGGACCTGCGGACCGTGCGGGCCTTCTTGCGGGGCGGGGTGGACCCGGTCTGGCGCGGCCGGGGGATCGGCCGCGCGGTGCTGGCATGGATGGAGGGTCGAGGGCGGCAGAAGCTCGCCGAGAGCGGCAAGGACCTGCCCGCGCGCCTGGCCGTCTACGTCGACGAAGGAGCCCGCGACCAGCGCCGCCTGTACGCCGCGGCCGGCTTCAGCCCGGTGCGCTGGTACACCGCGATGCGCCGCGACCTGCGGGCGCCCCTGCCGGCCGTCGACCTCCCGGCAGAGCTGCAGATCGTCGGCTGGACCACGGACCTGGACGACGGCGTGCGTGAGGCCCACAACGACGCCTTCATCGACCACTGGGGCTCCGAGCCCCACACCCCGGAGACGTGGCACCGTCCCGAGCCGCACGCAGCACCCGCGTGGAGCTTCGTCGCCCTCGACCACTCGGGCGGCGGGCCCCAGGTCGCCGGGTACCTCATCTCGGGGCGGTACGAGCACGACTGGCCGCTCCTGGGGTACTCCTACGGCGAGACCGAGCTCCTCGGCGTCCGGGCCCCCTGGCGGGGCCGCGGGCTCGCCCCGGCGCTCCTGGCGCGTGCGATGCTCGCCTACCGCGAGGACGGCATCCAGTACGCGTGCCTCACGGTCGACACCGACAACCCCAGCGGTGCCCACGAGCTCTACCGCCGGCTCGGGTTCGAGGCCACCCACGGCGAGGTCCTCTACAGCGTCGAGCTCTGAGCCGGACGCCGCACCCTCACCCGACGGCGTGCACCGGTGCGGTGAGGGGGACCCCTGAGCCGTCGCGACGCGGGTCCGCCTCGGGCAGGTCGACGGCCTGACCGGCGGACCCGGTGCCCCGGGCCGGCGTGGTGCCGACCCACGCCAGGAGCAAGGAGTCCTCGCCCCGCAGGAAGCGCTGGACGCGTACGCCCCCGGTGGCGCGGCCCTTGGCCGGGTACGCCTCGAAGGGCGTGACCTTGGCCGAGCCGGCCTGGGTCCCGGGGAGGGCGTCGGCGGTCCCGGCGACGGTGACCACGACGGACTCCTCCGTCCCTGCACGGACCGCGCCGAAGTGCACCACGCGCTGCCCGGCGGCCAGCTTGATCCCGGCCATCCCGCCGGCGCCACGACCCTGCGGGCGCACCACCCCGGCGCTGAACCTCAGCAGCTGGGCGTCGGTCGTGACGAAGACGAGCTCGTCCTCGTCGGTGACGCTGATCGCGCCGACCACCTCGTCACCCTCCTTGAGGCCGATGACCTCCCAGACAGGTCGGCTCGGCGCCGCCTCGGAGGTGACCCGCTTCACCACCCCGCCAGCGGTGCCCAGCGCGAGGGTGGGGGCCTCGGCGCCGAGGGCCACGAGCGCGAGGGCTCGTTCGCCCGGCTCGAGGTCCAGCACCTCACCGACGGGGACGCCCCCCGAGAGCGAGGGTGGTCCGTCGGTGGGGGGCAGTCCCGGCAGGTCCAGCACGGACAGCCGGAGCGCACGGCCCCGCGAGGTCACCACGCCGATCTCGCCACGGGTGCTCGCGAGGACCTCGCTGGTCAGGACGTCGTGCGAGGCGCGACGGTCCGAGCGGACGACGGAGCTCTCGTCCGCGGTGCGGGCCAGGAGTCCGGTGGCCGAGAGCAGCGCACGGCAGGGGGTGTCGACGATCTCGAGCGGGGTGGCGCTGCGGGCCGGGACGGGGCCCGTGCCGCCCGCGGACTCCAGCAGGATCGTTCGACGTGGGGTCCCGAAGGTCGCGGCCACCTCTGACATCTCGGCGCTCACCACGCCACGCAGCCTGGCGTCGTCGGCGAGGATCTCCTCGAGCTCGGCGATCTCGGCGCGCAGCTGCTCGGCCTCCTTCTCGAGCTCGATGCGCGAGAACTTGGTGAGTCGTCGCAGGCGCAGCTCGAGGATGTACTCGGCCTGGGCCTCGGACAGGTCGAAGACGTCCATGAGCCGCCCGCGGGCGGCCTCGGCCGTGTCCGAGCTGCGGATGACCTGGATGACCTCGTCGATGTCGAGGATCGCGACGAGCAGACCCTCGACGAGATGCAGCCGTTCGAGCCGCCGGGCCAGGCGGTAGGTGGAACGACGACGGACGACGTCGAGGCGGTGGTCGACCCAGACCACGAGCATCTCGCGCAGCCCTAGGGTCCGGGGCTGGCCGCCGACCAGGGCCACGTTGTTGATGCCGAAGGAGTCTTCCATCGGCGTGTACCGGTAGAGCTGCTCGAGCACGGCGTCCGGGTTGAACCCGGTCTTGACCTCGATCACGAGCCGCAGCCCGTGGGCGCGGTCGGTCAGGTCGACCACGTTGGTGATCCCGGAGAGCTTCTTGGCCTGGACCCCCTCCTTGATCTTCTCGATCACCTTCTCGGGGCCCACCAGGTAGGGCAGCTCGGTGACGACGATGCCCTTGCGCCGCGGCGTGACGTTCTCGATCTTGACCGTCGCCCGCGTGCGGAAGCTGCCGCGTCCGCTCCGGTAGGCGTCCCGGACGCCGTCGAGCCCGACGATCTTGCCCCCGGTGGGCAGGTCGGGGCCGGGCACGAACCGCATGAGGTCCTCGAGGGAGGCCTGGGGGTGGGCGACCAGGTGGCGCGCGGCGCCGATGACCTCGACGAGGTTGTGCGGCGCCATGTTGGTGGCCATGCCGACGGCGATGCCCGAGCCGCCGTTGACCAGCAGGCCGGGGACGGCGGCGGGGAGCACCTCGGGCTGGGTCAGCTTGTTGTCGTAGTTGGGGACGAAGTCGACCTCGTCCTCGTCGAGGCCCCGCACCATGGCCATCGCGGCGGGGGCGAGCCGGGCCTCGGTGTAGCGCGGGGCGGCGGGGCCGTCGTCGAGGGACCCGAAGTTGCCGTGTCCGTCCACCAGGGGCAGGCGCAGCGAGAAGGGCTGGGCCATGCGGACGAGGGCGTCGTAGATCGCCGTGTCGCCGTGCGGGTGGAGCTTGCCCATCACCTCGCCGACCACGCGTGCCGACTTCACGTGGGCGCGGTCCGGGCGCAGGCCCATGTCGGCCATCTGGAACAGGATCCGACGCTGGACGGGCTTGAGGCCGTCGCGCGCGTCAGGCAGGGCGCGCGCGTAGATGACCGAGTAGGCGTACTCGAGGAACGAGCCCTCCATCTCGGCGGCGACGTCGATGTCGACGATCGTCTCGGCGAACGGGGCGTCGGACGGTCCGGTGGTCTGGCGGGCCATCGGTGGGGGTGCTCCTCGGCGGTGGTGGGACGGGGCGTCCCATTGTCCCCCGCCGCGAGGGTCGGGCCGACGGCGACGCGCCCGAGCCCGCCCGCGCCCTGCCCCCTGCGCCGTCCGGCG
>NZ_JALPKN010000104.1 GCF_023630195.1 Actinotalea sp. C106
TGTTGAGTTCTCAAGGAACAGACGCGCATCCATCCAGGCCCTCAAGGCCCGTCCGGAGGCAACCGTTCAACCTTACCCCCTCCAGGAGCCTGCCGTGACCACTAGGTCTCAGCTAGATCCTGTATGGGTCCCGACATGATCGTCAGGGCACCAAGGTGCCTTGCATCTTGTCAGGGGTGGCCGCCCTCCGGGGACCGGCCGGCGGGATGATCTCCCGCTGTCCGTTCCTCCCCTCTCGGGGCGACGTCCAGAACATTACGCGCGGCGCCCGGTGGCGTCAAACTCGGCACCGGTGACCCTCGTCACCGCGCCGGCCTGAGGACGCATCAGTGGGGTCGCCCGCTGCATCACTGCAGGTCAGCGGCCTCGGTTGAGCGCTCGGTGGGTCTCCCGTCCCCGTGCTGGGCGAGCTCGGCCACCGCGAGCGTCCGCTTGCCACGGCGGAGAAGTGCCCAGCGCCCGTGCAGCAGCTGCGCCGGTCCGACCACGGCGTCCTCGGCGGAGACCCTCTCGTTGTTGATCGAGACCCCACCATCGGTGATCGCGCGCCGGCCCGCCCCGCGCCCGGCAACCAGACCGGTCGCCACGAGCAGGTCCACGACCTCGGATCCCCCGCGCGACATCGCGGTGCGAGGGAGCTCGGCGACGGCCGCCTCGAGGGTCGTCTCGTCGAGCTCGCCCAGGTCGCCCCGGCCGAACAGCGCCTTGCTCGCGGTGACCACCTTGTCGGTCGCCTCCTCGCCGTGGACGAGTCCGGTGACCTCGTGAGCCAGGACGCGCTGGGCCTCGCGGGCCTGGGGCCGTTCCCGGACGCTCCGCTCGAGCTCTGCGATCTCCTCAGGGCTGCGGTCTGTGAAGGTCCGCAGGAAGCGCACGACGTCCTCGTCCCCCGTGTTGAGCCAGAACTGGAAGAAGGCGTACGGGCTCATCATGTCCGGGGCCAGCCAGACCGCGCCGCCCTCGGACTTGCCGAACTTCGTTCCGTCGGCCTTCGTGATGAGGGGGGTCGTGAGGGCGTGCACCGCCGTCTGCTCGCTCTTGCGGATGAGCTCGACCCCCGAGAGCAGGTTGCCCCACTGGTCGTTGCCCCCGGTCTGCAGGGTGCAGCCGTGCCGGCGGTACAGCTCGAGGTAGTCCATCCCCTGCAGGATCTGGTAGCTGAACTCGGTGAAGGAGATGCCTTCGTCGGAGGCCAGCCGGCGGGCGACCGTGTCCTTGGCGAGCATCGTCCCGAGCCGGTAGTGCTTGCCGACCTCCCGCAGGAACTCGATCGCTCCCAGGTCCGCCGTCCAGTCCAGGTTGTTGACCATCAGGGCGGGGTTGTCACTCTCGAAGTCCAGGAACTGCGAGATCTGGCCCTGCAGGCGCTCGACCCACTCGGCGACCGTCTCCTTGGTGTTCAGCACCCGCTCCCCGGACATCCGCGGGTCACCGATCATGCCGGTGGCGCCGCCGACCAGGGCCAGCACGCGGTGCCCCGCGCGCTGCAGGTGCCGCAGGAGCACGAGCTGCACCAGGTGTCCGTGGTGCAGGCTCGGAGCCGTGGGGTCGAAGCCGCAGTAGACCGTGATCGGACCCGCATCGAGGGCCTCACGCAGGGCCAGCGCGTCGGTGGTCTGCGCGAGCAGGCCTCGCCACTCGAGCTCGTCCAGGATGTGCACCGTCTACTCCTCCGTCGCCGATCTGCCAGACCTAGTGTGCCGTGCGCGGACGGCGTGGGGCGCCAGGCCGGTACGCCGACACGCTGGGCTCGGACTCGATCCAGAACCGCCAAGGGTGCAGGCGTGCGTCACCTCCTGGGCCGCTCACGCCGACCCGGGGCCCCTGGAGCGCCGGCGGTGGGTGCTCCGCACGCAGGAGGCTCACGCGTCCCGCGGGGTCGAGGACCCCGACCCCGTCGTCCCCGAGGCTGAGGCCCAACGCCACCGCGAGCCGCGCCGGTCCGCGCGCCAGGTCGACGTCGGTCCGGCAGACACCCGCACGACGGCGACGCTCGCGGGCGAGGTCCTGACCGGCGACCACCTCCCCCGCGCGCAGCAGCACCGCCGCCGCCGCACCCGGGTGCCCCGTCACGAGGTTGACGCAGTGGTGCAGCCCCAGGTGGCGGTAGACGTAGAGGTGCCCAGCGGGGCCGAACATGCTCGCGTTCCGTGCGGTGCGGCCGCGGAAGGCGTGGGACCCGGGGTCCTCGGCGCCGTCGTAGGCCTCGACCTCGGTGAGGCGCACAGCCACCGTCCCGGCCGTGCTCTGCACGGTGACGGTGCCGCCGAGCAGCGCCGGGGCGAGCTCGAGCACCGGGCGCTCGAGCCAGGCCCGGTCGATCGAGCAGAGCTCGGCCTCGTCGCTCACGGCGCGAGGTCCCGGCGGCCGTCGACGACGACGTCCGCCCGCTCACGGGTCCCCTCCCGGGCGAAGTGCACGGCTTCGAGACCCATCCACCGCAGCCACTGCTCACGCATCTCGGTGCCGTCCCGCCGCAGGCCCCGCTCCAGGCGGAGGTCAGCGGGCGCGTCGACCCACGCCACGAGCACGGCGTGCTCGGCGACGACCCGCTGCCCGCTCCCGCAGCCCTCGAGCACCAGGCACTCGGTCGGTGGGAGGTCGTGCCACTCGGCGAAGGACCCCGACACCCAGTCGTACCGCTGGTAGCGGGCGGTCCGGCCGTCCAGGAGAGGCGCGAGCAGCTGATCACCCAGCCGCTGGCTCAGGTCCTCGTCGAGGCCGGACCACCCCGCGTACAGGTCGTCCATGTGGATCAGCGGGCAGCCCAGCTCACGGGCCAGGGCCGCGCCCAGCGTCGTCTTGCCCGAACCGGCCGGACCGTCCACGCAGACCAGACGCACCGGCCCGAGGCGCGGCGCCGAAGCCCGGACCTGCCCGGCCAGGGCCGAGACCGAGGTCACGCCGTGGCCCACGCCCTGAGCTGCACCGAGCGGGCGCGCGCCCGGGCGAGCTGCTGGGCGACCTGCACCGGAGCGGTGCCGCCCGTGGCCGAGCGGGAGGCCAGGGAACCCTCGACGGTCAGGACCTCGCGCACCGCCGGGGTCAGGTGCTCGGAGATCTCCGCGAGGTCGGCGTCGGTGAGGTCCCACAGCTCGGTGCCCTGCTCCTCGCAACGGCGCACGCAGCTGCCGGCGACCTCGTGGGCCACCCGGAACGGCACACCGCTCCGGACCAGCCACTCCGCGACATCCGTCGCCAGGGAGAACCCCTGGGGGGCGAGGTCAGCCATGCGTCGGGTGTCGAAGGTGAGGGTCGCGACCATCCCGGCGAAGGCCGGCAGCAGCAGGCTCAGGGTGTCGACCTGGTCGAAGACGGGCTCCTTGTCCTCCTGCAGGTCCCGGTTGTACGCGAGAGGCAGCCCCTTGAGGGTCGTCAGGAGCCCCGTGAGGTCACCGACGAGCCTCCCGGCCTTCCCACGAGCGAGCTCGGCGACGTCGGGGTTCTTCTTCTGCGGCATGATGCTCGACCCGGTCGAGAAGGCGTCGTCCAGCCGGACGAAACCGAACTCCTTGGTCGCCCAGAGCACGACCTCCTCGGCGAGGCGCGACAGGTCGATGCCGACCATGGCGCTCACGAAGGCGAACTCGGCCACCGCGTCCCGGCTCGCCGTGCCGTCGATCGAGTTCTCCACCGGCCCGTCGAAGCCGAGCTCGGCAGCGACCGCAGCGGGGTCGAGGCCCAGGGACGAGCCCGCCAGGGCTCCGGAGCCGTAGGGGGACTGGGCCGCCCGCACGTCCCAGTCGACCCAGCGCTCGACGTCGCGCAGCAGGGGCCACGCGTGGGCGAGCAGGTGGTGCGCGAGCAGGACGGGCTGGGCGTGCTGCAGGTGGGTCCGCCCCGGCATAGGGGCCTCCGGATGCGCCGCGGCCTGGTCGGTCAGGGCGTCGACGACGTCGAGGACCTGGACGGCCAAGGCACGTGCCTGCTCGCGCAGGTACATCCGTACGAGGGTCGCGATCTGGTCGTTGCGCGACCGTCCGGCCCGGAGCTTGCCCCCGAGGTCGGGGCCGGCACGCTCGATCAGGCCACGCTCGAGGGCCGTGTGCACGTCCTCGTCGTCAGGGGCGGGCAGGAAGGCCCCGCTCTCGACGTCGGCGCGCAGCCGCTCGAGGGCCTCGACCATGCCGGCGAGCTCTGCGTCGTCCAGGAGCCCGGCCCGGTGCAGCACCCGGGCGTGGGCCACCGAGCCGGTGACGTCGAGGACGGCGAGCCGCCAGTCGAAGTGCGTGCTCTTCGACAGCGCCGCCAGGGCGTCGGCGGGGCCACCGGCGAACCGGCCGCCCCAGAGGCTCACGCGTGCGGACTGCTCAGCCATCGGCACGGTCCCCCATGGCCGGGAGCTCACCCTCACCCAGGTCAACGTGGTTGCCGAACTTGACGTCGCGGGCCGCCGAGAGCTTGGCGGTGAGGCCGTAGATCTCGATGAACCCCTTGGCGTGGGACTGGTCGAAGGTGTCGCCCGTGTCATAGGTGGCGAGGTTGAAGTCGTACAGGCTCGACTCGCTGCGTCGGCCGGTGACGGTCGCGCGGCCACCGTGCAGCAGCATGCGCACCTCCCCCGAGACGTAGCGCTGGGTGTCCTCGATGAAGGTGTCCAGGGACCGCTTGAGCGGGGAGAACCACATGCCGTCGTAGGCCAGCTCGGTCCACCGCTGCTCGACGCCGCGCTTGAAGCGGGCCTGCTCACGCTCGACGGTGACGTTCTCGAGCTCCTGGTGGGCCGCGATGAGGGCCATCGCCCCCGGGGCCTCGTAGACCTCGCGGGACTTGATGCCGACGAGACGGTCCTCGACGATGTCGATGCGGCCGACGCCCTGGGCTCCTGCCCGACGGTTCATCTCCTGGATGGCCTGCAGCGGGGTGACCTGCACGCCGTCGATCGCGACCGGGACCCCGGCCTCGAAGGTGATCGTGACCTCGTCGGCGACCGGCGGGAAGGTCGGGTCGTCGGTGTAGGTGTAGACGTCCTTGGTCGGGGCGTTCCAGATGTCCTCGAGGAAGCCGGTCTCGATCGCCCGACCCCACACGTTCTGGTCGATCGAGAACGGGTTGTGCTTGGTCGTCTCGATGGGCAGCGCGTGCTTGTTGGCGTACTCGATCGCCTTGTCGCGGGTCAGGGCGAGGTCGCGGACCGGGGCGAGGCAGCGCAGGTCCGGGGCCAGCGAGGTGATGCCCACCTCGAAACGCACCTGGTCGTTGCCCTTGCCCGTGCAGCCGTGGGCCACGGTCGAGGCGCCGAACTGGCGCGCGGCACGGACCAGGTGCTTGACGATGACGGGGCGGGAGATGGCCGAGACCAAGGGGTAGCGGTCGAGGTACAGCGCGTTGGCCTTGAGCGCCGGCATGCAGTACTCCTCGGCGAACTCGTCGCGCGCGTCGGCCACGTAGGCCTCGACGGCTCCGCAGTCCAGGGCGCGACGCCGGATGACCTCGAGGTCCTCGCCGCCCTGGCCGACGTCCACGGCCACGGCGATCACCTCGGCCCCGGTGGCCTCGGCGATCCAGCCGATGCCGACCGAGGTGTCGAGACCTCCGGAGTAGGCGAGCACAACACGTTCAGTCATCACAGTTCTCTCTCTGGCAGGGGGTACGGGTCAGGTCAGGGCGCGGGGCGCGAGCAGGCATGCTCAGCCCCCCGCGAGGTCGAGGAAGCGGCGCGCGACGGCGTCGCCCCCGTGGTCGTCGCGCGCGATCACCAGGACGGTGTCATCGCCGGCGATCGTCCCGAGCACTCCGGGGAGCACCGAGTGGTCGATCGCCGAGGCGAGGAACTGCGCGGCCCCCGGAGGGGTGCGCAGGACCACCAGGTTGCCCGAGGGCTCAGCGGTCACCAGGAGCTCGGCGCACAACCTGGCCAGTCTGGCAGCCAGGAGCTCGGTGTCCAGCGCCTGCTGGGGCCGACGGTCGGCGCCCTCGGCCGGCAGAGCGTAGGCGAGACTCCCGTCGGCCGAGCGGATCCGCTCGGCGCGCAGCTCGACGAGGTCACGGGACAAGGTCGCCTGGGTCACGGACAACCCTTCGGCCGCGAGGGCCGCCGCGAGCTCGGACTGCGAGCGCACCGCGGTCCGAGCCAGCACCCGGGCGATGAGGGCGTGCCGGGCGGTCTTGGTGGTGGGCAGCCCCGAGGTCACCGCGTGGTCCACGGCCGTCACCTCCCGAGCACCCAGGCCAGCAAGGCCTTCTGGGCATGGAGCCTGTTCTCCGCCTCGTCGAAGACGACCGACCGCGGGCCCTCGAGGACCTCGGCGGTGATCTCCTTGCCGCGGTAGGCGGGCAGGCAGTGCAGGACGACGGCGGACGGGTCCGCCCGGGCCATCAGTGCGGCGTCCACCTGGAAGGGCAGGTACCGGGCCTCGGCCTCGGCGGCCGAGACCTCGTCGCCCATGGAGACCCAGGTGTCGGTCGCGACCACGTGCGCGTCGAGGACGGCGGCGCTCGCGTCCTGGGTCACGGCCACCGAACCGCCTGTCGAGCGCGCGATCGCCTCGGCGTCGGCGAGCACGTGCTGGTCCGGGAGCCGGTCGGCGGGGGTCGCGATCGTGACGTGGAGGCCTGCCGTGGCCCCTCCCAGGAGGTAGGAGTGGGCCATGTTGTTGGCCCCGTCCCCGAGGTAGGCGAGCCGGCGGCCGGGAAGGGCCTCGAGGCCCCCGGGGGTGTGCTCCGCGACGGTCAGCAGGTCCGCGAGCACCTGGCACGGGTGGAACTGGTCGGTGAGCGCGTTGACCACCGGGACCTCGACGTGGTCGGCCATCTCGACCAGCCGGGCCTGCTCGAAGGTGCGCCACACGATCGCGGCGACCTGCCGCCCGAGCACGCGGGCGGTGTCCGCGACGGACTCGCGGACACCGATCTGCGCGAGCTTGCCGTCCACGACCATGGGGTGGCCGCCGAGCTCGACGATCCCGGTGGTGAAGGACACCTGGGTGCGCAGGGTCGGCTTGTCGAAGAGGATCGCGACCGTGCGGGGCCCCTCGAGGGGGCGGGCGGCGAAGCGGTCCGCCTTGAGCCTCAGGGCCAGGGCGAGGACCTCGGCCTGCTCAGCCGGGGAGAGGTCGTCGTCGCGCAGGAAGTGGCGCACCATCAGTGCTCCTCCTGGTCGTGGTCGGGGGTGGCGAGCTCGGCGGGCAGGCGTTCGAGGAAGGCGACGAAGGTCCGCAGCTGCTCGGTCGTGATGATCAGCGGAGGCGCGAGGCGCAGCGCCGTCGGGGTCACGGGGTTGACCACGAACCCCGCCTCCAGGGCGAGGTCGGCCACCCGCGCGGCGACGGGGCCGCGGAGCTCGACCGCCACCAGCAGGCCCGCGGCACGGACCTCGGCGACAGCCGGGACCTGCTGCAGGTCTGCCACCAGCTGCGCGCCGACGGCACTGACCTGCTCGAGCACGCCGTCCCGCTCGAGCACGCCGATCGTCGCGAGGGCCGCGGCCGCAGCGACCGGGTTGCCGCCGAAGGTCGTACCGTGCTGCCCGGCTCCCAGGAGGCTCGCCGCACGCTCCCCGTGGGCGACGACCGCGCCGATCGGGAACCCTCCGCCCAGCCCCTTCGCGAGGGTCACGACGTCGGGCCGGACGCCCCCGCCGAGGTCCGGGTCGTGGTGCGCGAGCCAGTGCCCGGTGCGCCCCATCCCGGTCTGGACCTCGTCGAGCACCAGCAGGGCCCCGTGCTGCTCGGTGAGGGCCCGGGCGTGCGCGAGATAGCCCGCCGGGAGGCGCCGCACCCCGGCCTCGCCCTGCACGGGTTCGAGCACGAGGGCTGCGACGTCCTCCCCCATGGCCCGCTCGAGAGCCTCGCCGTCCCCGAAGGGCAGGAACTCGACCCCGCCCGGCAGCGGCTCGAAGGGCTCGCGATAGTCCGCCTTGTGCGTCAGCGCCAGGGCGCCCATCGTCCGGCCGTGGAAGGCCCCTTCGAGGGCCAGCACCCGAGGCCGGCCCGTGCGTCGGGCCATCTTGAGCGCGGCCTCGTTGGCCTCGGTGCCGGAGTTGGCGAAGAACACCCGGCTGGTCCGGTCGCCACCGGTGAGCTCGACGAGCCGCTCGGCCAGGGCGACCTGGGTCGGTGTCGCGAAGAAGTTCGACACGTGCCCCAGGGTGCCGAGCTGGGCGCTGATGGCTGCGGTCAGCGTGGGGTGGGCGTGGCCGAGCACGTTCACCGCGATGCCGGCCAGGAGGTCGAGGTAGCGGCGGCCGTCGGCGTCCCAGACGTAGACGCCCTCCCCGCGCACGAGGACCCGCCGAGGCGTGCCGAAGGTGTTCATGAGCGCCTGGCCGTAGCGCTCGGTCCACCGCGCCACCGACGCTCCCCCGTCGGCGCCGTGGTGCTCGAGGGAGGTCATGAGCCACCTCCAGGGGCGACGGTGGGCAGGGCACCGGTCCGGACGTCGTCGGGCAGGACCATCGTGCCCGTGCCGCGGGAGGTGAAGACCTCGGTGAGGACCGAGTGGGCCTGCCGCCCGTCGACCACGTGCGCCTGCGGCACCCCGCCCCGGACGGCCCGCAGGCAGGCCTCCATCTTGGGGACCATGCCCGACTCGAGGCTCGGCAGGAGGTGGGCGAGCTCGGTCACCCGGATGGTGCTCGCGAGGGAGGAGCGGTCCGGCCAGTCGGTGTAGAGCCCCTCGACGTCGGTGAGGATGATGAGCTTGGTCGCGCCGAGGGCCACGGCGAGCGCGGCCGCGGCGGTGTCGGCGTTGACGTTGAGCACCTGGGTGGGGTCGTCGACGTCCGGGGCGACGGTCGAGACCACGGGGATGCGCCCGGCGTCGAGCAGGTCGCGCACCGCACGGGGGTCGACCTCGACCACGTCGCCGACGTGGCCCACGTCGACCTGCTGGCCGTCGACGGTCGCGGTCCGGCGTCGGGCCTGGAGCAGTCCACCGTCCTCCCCCGACAGGCCGACGGCGTGCGGGCCGTGGGCGTTGAGCAGCCCGACGAGCTCGCGCGAGACCTGGCCGGTCAGCACCATCCGCACGACGTCCATGCTCTCGGGCGTCGTCACGCGCAGGCCGCCGCGGAACTCGCTCTCGATGCCCAGCCGGGCGAGCATGCTCGAGATCTGCGGTCCGCCGCCGTGCACGACGACGGGGTGGAGCCCCACCATCCGCAGGAAGACCATGTCCTGGGCGAAGGCACGCTTGAGACGGTCGTCGACCATGGCGTTGCCGCCGTACTTGACGACGAAGAGGGCCCCGGCGAAGCGCTCGAGCCAGGGCAGGGCCTCGATGAGCACCTCGGCCTTCTGCTCGGGTCGCAGCCCGGCGAGATCCGGGGGCGACGAGGGGTGGACGGTGTTCTCGCTCATGTGGAGTACGCGCTGTTCTCGTGGACGTAGTCGTGGGTCAGGTCGTTGGTCCAGACGGTGGCCTCGGCCTGCCCTGCGTGCAGGTCGATCTCGACGAGCACCTCGCGCGCGGCCGCCATGTCCACCAGCTCGCGGGGCTCGCCCAGCCCTCCGGCCCGGCAGACCATGACACCGTTGATGCTCACGTCGACCTGGTCGGCCTCGAAGGCCGCGTGCTCGACCGGCACCGTGCCGACCGCGGAGAGGATCCGGCCCCAGTTCGGGTCGTTGCCGAAGACCGCGGCCTTGACCAGGTTCGAGCGGGTCACGGCCCGGGCCACCAGGACGGCGGCCTGCTCGGAGTCGGCACCCCGCACGGTGACCGCGACGTCATGGCTGGCCCCCTCGGCGTCGGCCACGAGCTGGCGAGCCAGGTCTGCCGCGGCCGCCGTCACGACCTCGGTCAGCTCGGCGGCCGAGACCTCGACCCCGCTGGCGCCCGAGGCCAGCAGCAGGACGGTGTCGTTGGTCGACATGCAGCCGTCGGAGTCCACCCGGTCGAAGGTGAGCCGCGTCGCGTGGCGAAGCGCGGCGTCCAGGGTGGCGGGCTCGACGACGGCGTCGGTGGTCAGGACGCCGAGCATGGTGGCCAGCCCCGGAGCGAGCATCCCGGCGCCCTTGGCCATGCCGCCGACGGACCAGCCCGCGCGCTCGAGGTGCACGGTCTTCGCGATGCTGTCGGTGGTGCGGATGGCCTCGGCCGCGGCAGGCCCGCCGTCCCCCGCCAGGGCCGCCGTCGCCGCGTCTGCCCCGGCCAGCAGGCGGTCCATAAGTCGGATCG
>NZ_JALPKN010000105.1 GCF_023630195.1 Actinotalea sp. C106
GCCTGCGCCCACTCCGCTGGCCGAGTCGGCCTCGGCACCTCGTCCCGCGGCCGACCTGCCCTACGCCTTCACCGGCATCGAGCCGCCGCCCCTGCAGCCCGACCCCGAGCTAGCGGCGCTCGCGGCACGGATCGGCGAGCCCATGGCGCTGGTGTGGATCCGCCTGCGACGCGGGGTGCGCTACGAAGCCCTGCTGCGCCCCGACGGCCTGCTCGAGCTCGTCGACGGCAGCCTGCACGCCGACCCAGACGCCGCGGCGACCGCGGCGAGCGGGGCCGAGAGCGTCGTCGACGGCTGGCGGTCCTGGCGACTCGGCGACGGGCAGGGGCCGACGCTGGTCGAGGCGCTGCGCCTGTAGGGCACGGGTCTGGCCCGCGGGCAACCGGGCAATACCCCGTCGGATGTCAGTCCTTGATCGTTGGGCTAGTCGGGTGATCTACGACGCTTCCTGACTCAAGGTCGTGACAGCCGGCCTCGACATCGGCTACGTTTCGGCCACCATCGTGGACGGATGATCATCCGCACCAGCTGGGGCCGGGCCCGTTGGGGGGTGTCCGGTAGCCCGCCGGCGTTGCTGGCCCTGACGTGGAGCGATGGTTGTGACGATCCTGACGGCTGCCTTTGGTGTGCCCGAGTACTGGCGTCGAGGAGTGGTGGGGACCGCCGCTGTGGCGGTCTGCTCGCTGCTGTGGGCCGGGATGCCGGCTGCCGCTGCCCCGCCCGAGGCCGGGCCCGCCGAGGCCGAGCCGGTGGTGGCCGATGACGTCGAGGAGGCGCTGTCGGCGGCGGACGGCTTTGCTGCGGCGACGTTGGCGCGGTTGACCGGTCAGCGGGTGGAGGACTTGTCTCAGCGGACCGAGACCCAGTCGGTGTATGCCCTGGCGGACGGTCAGTGGCAGCTGGCGGCGGCGACGGGGCCGGTCTGGGTGCGCACTGGCGGTGATGGGACTGCAGAGCAGGACTGGGCCGAGGCCAACGCGACGTTGGTCCGGGGCACGGGCGGGACATGGACCCCGGTGGCTCACTCCGGTGACGTGGTGCTCTCCGGTGAGCAGACCGCAGCCGACGGCGGCGAGGTCGTGGTCGCTGAGCTGACCGATCCGGCCACGGGGGTCACCAGTGTGGTGACGTGGCCCGGCGATCTGCCCGAGCCGGTGGTCGCGGGTCCGCGGGCGACCTACCCCGAGGTGCGTGCCGGGGTGGACATGGTCGTGGACGTGACCGGTGACGGCCTGGAGCAGTACTTCGTCGTGCACGAGCGTCCCGATGCCCAGGAGGTCGTGGACCTTCCGCTGGCGGTGACCGGTGAAGGGGCGACCGCGGAGGTCAACGCCTCGGGGACGGTGGAGCTCGCCGCCCCGGACGGTGAGGTGGCCGCGGTGGTGGGGACCCCGGTGATGTGGGACGCGGTGCACGACGACCAGCGCGCGGCGCCGGTCGCCCAGGAGTGGGACGTCGCGGGTCAGCCCGTGCTGTGGGCCAACGGGCAGGACCTGCCTGCATCGGCTGAGGCTGGAGATGCGGGCGGGGACGCCGCGGAGGAGGAGCCCGCTGCCGGTGAGGTGGCCGAGGTGCCGACCGAGACCAAGGTCGAGGGCGACACGGCGGTGCTGACGATGTCCCCGCAGGAGTTCCTGCAGGACCCGTCGGTTCAGTTCCCGGTGGTGGTGGACCCCACGATCAGCTTGTCGATGACCTTCGACACCTTCGTGCAGTCTGACCACACCTGGGACAACTCCTCGGAGACCGAGCTGCGTGTGGGGACGTACAACGGGGGGACGTCCAAGGCGCGGTCCTTCCTGAATCTCAGCAGCACGGCGATCAAGGGCAAGAAGATCACCTCGGCCGAGCTGCGGGTCTGGCAGCACCACTCGTGGTCGTGCACCGCCAAGGAGTGGCAGGTGTGGTCCACGACGGCCGCCTCGTCGTCCTCGCGGTGGAGCTCTCAGCCGTCGTGGAACACCAAGTGGGCTTCCCCGACGGCCACGCGCGGGTACTCCAGTGCGTGTGCGGACGGGTGGACCAACGTGCCGATCACGACACTGGCGCAGGCCTGGGCGGACTCGGACAAGACGACGAACACGATCGGGTTGCGGGCGGCGTCCGAGACCGACAACTTCGGGTGGAAGCGGATGAACTCCGGCAACGCCACCTCGGGCAAGCCCACGATCGTGGTGACGTACAACTCCTACCCTTCGACCCCGTCAGGGTCCTCGTTCGTCTCTGGGCAGTACCACTGGTACCCCTCGAGCGCCGCGGCGAACCGGGTGCTGTACGTCAAGACGCTCAAGCCAGGGATGTCCGCGGTGGTCAAGGATGCGGACGGGGGGAACCTGCGGGCCCAGTTCGACGTCCTGCGCGGCTCCACGGGCGTGTGGGCCAAGGTGGGCGGGTCATCGGTCGCCTCGGGCGGACGATCGGTGCTGACCCCGACGAGCTCCATGCCTGCGCTGGTCGACGGCGCGACGTACACGGCCCGCTCGTGGGGGTATGACGGATCGTTGCGGTCCAAGGCGTCCCAGACCCTGACGACCTTCGTGGTGGACGTCACCAAGCCGACGACCCCCACGGTCACCTCCGCCCAGTACACCAACGGCCAGTGGCGCGACACGGCACCGGCGTCGACGACGTTCCGGATGCGCTCGACCTCCGCGGACGTGGCGAGCTTCCAGTACTCCCAGAACGGTGGCGCGTGGGTCACCAAGGCCGCCGTGGCGAACGCCTCCCCGTACTACGACCTGCCGTGGAACCCCACCAGTGGTGCGCACACCCTGGCCGTGCGCGCGGTAGACAAGGCCGGGTGGGTCTCGGGCCAGACGACCTTCACCTTCGGTGCCGGTGGCGCGACGATGACCGGCCCGGCCACGGGGGCGAAGTCGACTGACAAGTTCCAGGTGCAGGCGACCGCCCCCAAGGCGGTCACCGGGACCGTCACCCCGACGATCTACTGGCGCCCGGCGGGGTCGTTGACCGAGGCGACGCCCGGCACGGGCAGCACCACCGGGTGGCCCAACGCCATCGCCCTGCCGGCCGTCGCCGCCGGGCAGGCCGTGTCGGTGAACCGCGCATGGTCTGCGGCCGCAGCAGCCCAGACGGTGGGCCAGGACCGCACCCCCTTGGTGCTGGACGTGCAGGTCTGCTTCACCTACTCCGCCACCGGCCAGACCCGCTGCACCTGGACCGAGAAGGCCGAGACCCAGACCTCGGTCATCCGGGTGCCGCACGCCTTCGGCGACAGCTTCCCCGTGGCCGACGCCGGCCCGGGACAGGTCGCCCTATGGACCGGGGAGCTGAACACCGCGACCACCGACGTCTCGGTGCCCGGGTACGCGGGTGACCTGTCGATCTCGCGGTCCTACTCCTCCCAGGCCGGCGCCGACCCGACCTCGGTGTTCGGTCCGGGGTGGAAGGCCTCCTTCGAGGGCACCGACGTGGGCGTGGCCGGGTGGGAGGTCGTGGACAACACCTCCATCGACGGCACGATCGTGCTGGTCGACGAGGAGGGCGGAGCCCTGATCTACCGCCAGCCCGGCAACGGGCGGGTGGCCCTGAAGACCGGCACCTACACCGCGCTGGACACCGAGACCGCCGAGGCCGGCGCCAAGCTCGCCCTGAGCGGCGCGGGCGCGGGCGCGGTGCTGAACCTCACCACCGACGACGGCACCATCACCCGCTTCACCCCCGTCGGCTACACCGCGGGCAAGCCGGCCGAGTGGTTGCCGAGCGTGGTCATCGAGCCCGGCAACGCCGGGACCACGAGCTTCACCCGCGACGCCCAGGGCCGCATCACCCGCATCCTGGCCCCGGCACCCCCAGGGGTGACCTGCCCGGCCAGCGGCACCCTGGTGCCTGGGTGTCGAGCCCTGCACATCACCTACGCCGGTGCCACGAACACCACCACCGGTGCCGTGGCCGGTCAGGTGAGCCAGATCGAGTACGAGGCCTTCGACCCCGCCGTCAGCAACGGGACCGGAGCGATGACGCGCGTGGCCGTCGCGCAGTACCGCTACGACTCGGCCAAGCGCCTGGCCTCGGTCACCGACCCCCGCACCAACCTGACCGCCGCCTACGGCTACGCGGGCACCTCCACCTCGGGCCAGCCGCTGCTGACCACGGTGACCCCGCCGGGCCTGAAGCCCTTCACCCTCGGGTACGGCAAGACCTCCCAGGACGCGATGTCCCTGGTGACCGTGGACCGTGCCCCGGTGTCCGGTACGACGCCGGTGCGTCTGGCCCGGTTCGTCTACGGCATCGACCCCACGAAGGCGACCCACGGTCTGCCGGCGATGACCGGTGACGAGGTCGGGGTGTGGGGGCAGCAGGCCGCACCCGTCTACGGGGCCGCTGTCTTCGGGGCGGACCGCCCGGGCGTCGCCGGCTCAGGCACCGCTGACGTCACCGCGGAGGACTGGTCTTTCGCCGACCTGCAGTACACCGACGCCAAGGGCCGGGTCCTGAACACCGCGGCCTACGGGGCCGGGGCGTGGCAGCTCGACGCCACCGAGTACGACGACGCAGGCCGGGAGATCCGCAGCCTGGACGCCCACGCGATCGACCAGATCCGCACCGCCGTGGGCGAGTCCGGTGAGTCGATGAGCGACCAGGACGTCAACTCCTACGCCACCATCACCCGCTACAACGCCGCGACCGAGGCCAACCCGGCCGGAACCCTGGTCACCGACGTGTGGTCCCCGGCCACCGAGGCCCAGGACGAGGTTACCGGTGAGACGCGTCTCGTGCGCCAGCACTCCCACACCGACTACGACCAGGGTGCACCGAACGGCGGTCTTAATCCCGCCACGACTCTGCCCTTCCGGTTGCCCACCGCGGTCACCGTGCACGACGTCAGTGCAGCCACCGGGTCCTCGGACCCGGCCGACCCGATCGAGACCGGGACGCTGCTGACCACGACCACCACGAGCTATGACCCGATCGACGGCGCCGACCCCGTGGGCCCGACGTCGGGCTGGACCCTGGGGTCGGCCACCAGGACGACCGTGCACGACGGGGCCGAGACGATCACCACCTCGACCCGCTACGACGCTCAGGGCCGGGTGGTGGAGTCCCGCCAGCCGATGTCCGCCGGTCCTGATGCGGGTACCACCCTGACCGACTACTACACCACCGAGACCCAGGCCGGGGCCGGAGCGGTGTGCGGCAGTGCACCGCAGTGGGCGGGCCTGACGTGCCAGGTGCGCCGGGCCGTGGACACCCCTCACGTCCCGGTCGAGCACACCCAGTCCTACTCGATGTACCTGGCACCGACCGTGGTCACCGAGACCAGCGCCGGGGTGACCCGCCGCACCGAGAGCACCTTCGACGCTGCTGGGCGCCCGGTGCGCTCGAGCACCACCGTTGCCGGGCTCGAGGGTTCGACCCCGGTGGCGGCCACCCGCACCGAGTACTCCCCGACCACCGGCGCCGCCGTCGCGACCGTGGCGGTCACCGGGCCGCCCGGGGCTGAGGTCGAACAAGGGCGCATCAGCCTCACCCACGACACCTGGGGCCGCGAGCTGACCTACACCGACACCGACGGCCAGGTCACCGAGACCGCCTACGACGACGCCGGCCGCGTCAGCACGGTGACCGACCCCTCGGGCAGCACCACCTACGCCTACGACGGGCCCACCGAGCGCCGCGGCCTGGTCACCAGCCAGACTGACTCCAAGGCCGGGCAGCTGACCGCGACCTACGACGGCGGTGGGCAGATGGTCTCCCAGACCATCGCCGACAAGGTCGTCCAGACCGTCACCGTGGACCGCGCCGGCCAGGAGACCACCCTGGCCTACAGCGCGGTCGGCACCGGCGGCGAGTGGGAGCCCGTTGCGGAGTGGAACCGCACGTTCGACTCCCTGGGCCGGGTCGCCACCGACGTCGGGCCCTCGGCCAGCGGGGGTTCGCGCGAGCAGGCCTACACCTACGACGGCGCAGCCCGGTTGACCGGTGTGGTCGACGTTATCGACGGGGTGTGCGCCACCCGCGGGTACACCTTCGACGCCAACGGCAACCGCCTGACCCGCACCCAGGCTGTTTTCGAGGAGGACTGCGCGTCGGAGGCGACCGGGACCACGACCAGTGCGTGGTCCTACACCGCCGCCGACCAGGTCCAGACCGGGGCCAACACCACCGGCACCTACGTCTATGACGCCCTGGGGCGCCAGACCAACGTCCCGGGGGTCGACACCCCCGCCGGGGCAGACGCCGAGGACCTGACGCTCGGGTACTACGACACCGACGCGGCCCGGTCTCTGACCCAGGGCGGGGCCAGCACGGCGTACGAGCTCGACCCGGCCGGACGCCGCGCCACCTCCACCACCACCCCCGCCGAGGGTGCGGGGTCGGTGACGGTGCGCCACTACACCGACGCCACCGACAACCCCGGATGGGCCACCACCACCACTGCGGGCACCACGACCACCACGAGGTATGCCGCCTCGATCGGCGGGGACCTCGCGGTGACCGTCACCGACGACGCGGCCTCGGTGGCGGTGGCTGACCTGCACGGGAACGTCGCCACCACCCTGGACCTGACCGGGCCCGTCCCGATCCCCGGGGGCCTGGACACCTACGACGAGTACGGGAACCCCCTCGCCGCACCCACCTCCGGCACCGGGGCACTGGCCTACGGGTGGCTCGGAGCCAAGGAACGCGCCACCGATACCACCGGCCTCCTGCTCATGGGAGCCAGGCTCTACAACCCCACCACCGGCCTGTTCACCAGCATCGACCCGGTCGTCGGCGGCAACACCACCGCCTACGCTTACCCCCAAGACCCCATCAACCAATACGACCTCGACGGGAACGCCTGGAACTGGCGGAAGTCCCTGAGGTCTGCGGGTAACTGGGCATGGAAGCACAAGGCTGATATCGCACTAACTGCGGCAGGCTTCATACCAGGAGTTGGCGCACTGGCGTGGGGCTACCGCGCATACAAACTCGCGCGGGGTGGCATCTATGTGGCGCGAACCGTGAGCAAGCAAAAATACGTGGGACAAAGCGGAAATGTAGGCCGGAGGCTAAGTGAACACGTCAGAAGTGGAAAGATCACTCGATGGCAGGCTGCCACGGCGCGCGTATATCGAGTCCCGGGCAACAGGACTCGCCGGGAGGTCGCCGAGCAAAGAATGATCAACAGAATGGGCGGAAAGCGCAACCTCGCGAATCACAGGAACCCCATCGGTGCCCGGCGTCAACATCTCATGAGGAGTACTCCGCGAAATTGGAGGGGGCTATGAATTTCCTACGCACCCGAAAAGTCGGAGATACGCGGTACCAAGTGGTACGAGGAAAGCGGCCCTCCGAGAGGCTGTTGCGCAGTGCAATCCGCGCAGGCAGGGGTATTCTCATCGAGGAGTTTCCCCCAGGGGAGCCCGCGCTCGACTTTCTGGAGCCTGTGATTGCTGAACTGGTGGCCGTGATTGTGGCGGACGGATCGTCTGTGGACACGAGGATCCTTGAGCGTGCATCTTCTCTGCGGAAGCTCGAGGCTTGGTGCCAGCCCACGGCACCTACTGATCTATCGAGGCTCCCCTTGTGCGCTTTCGCGGGACACGCCCACCGACATTGGGAGTCAATTTCTGCCGTAGAGCAGTTGGCAACACTCAGTCTCGAAGGCGGAGATTTTGGCTGGCTTCACGGCGCCATGCGCCTTCGCGAACTCGAACTCACCGGTCTCAGGGGAGATGTGGTTGTGCCCAGGGCTGGCACTGAGCGGATCGAGAGGCTCACGCTCCACGGCGCTCGTTCTCTCGACATTTCGTCACTATCAGACAATCCTTCCCTCCAGGCTGTCGAAATCGCGAGCATCGGCAGTCTTAGAGCTGCTGCCGCCCTTGCTGATGCACCACGTCTTCGGCGGGTGCATCTTGAAGACATTTCGCAGATTGACACAGTCGCGTGGTTGGATGAAGGGAGCGGAATCGACGAGATTCTCATCGTGGGTACGGATCCTTGGATACGAACGGCACGTCGGCAGGTTGGAGATCTGCCGCGAAATTGGTCCTTCCCGCCCTGGGTTGAATAGCCTGAGCTGAAAACAGTGACGGCCGCTTGGGCGGACACTTGTATGGAGCCATGCGCTGTTTGATTCCGTGAGGCAGCAGTGCGGCCACTACGGGAACGCCGACAGGTTACGTAATGACAGAACCGCAGATCAGCGTCGGTTCACCTCTTTGGCGGCTCATCCCTCTTTGGCTCCTTGTGCGATTGACCGCTGGACGACCTGCTCGACGCGGCACGATCCGGCAGGGCGCGGGGTCGGTGACGGTGCGTCACTACACCGACGCCACCGACAAGCCCGGCTGAGCCACCACCACACCGCGGGCACCACGGCCACCACCCGGTATGCCAGCCCTCGCTGGGCGGGAACCTCGCAGCGACCGGCACCGACGGCGCGGTCTCGGTCGCGGACCTGCACGGCCAAGATTGCGGGCCCCCGCTCGACGCGCACGGACACTCGTTTGGGGAGCCTGGTTAGTTCCTATTGCACCAATCATCTTCCTGGGGCGCTACGTATTGTTTGATCTTGCGGCGGCAAACAGCTTGACAGGCGAAGAGGGCCGACAAGTTGGGTCGTGAAGCGATTGTTCGCGCGTCGTCTCCACGAGGTTCGCCCTCCCTCGTCCCCCGTCCTACGTCAGTCCCACCCGTACGCCGTCAGCCACCGTGACAGCTCTCCGTAGAACCTCTCCCGAGCGGGCCGTGCCGAGAGGGTCAGGTCGTGCAGCCCGCCCTGGATGCGCACCACGGTGACCAAGGGGCCGAGGAGCACCGCGCGCCGGGCCAGGAGGTCGACGTCGAGCACGGTGTCCACCTCGCGCATCTCCTCGCGCCAGCGCGGCAGGATCAGGCTCCGCGCCGAGGCCGCCATGAAGATGGGTAGCGGGAGGTCCAGCCCTCGGGCGACCTGCGCGTGCCCGGTGAGGATGGCTTGGAGCCAGCCGGGGCGGATCGGGAAGTACGGCGTGGGCCGCCAGGCCTGGTCGTAGGTCCACTCGCCGCCGTGCTCGGCGAGGATGGTGCGCGAGTAGAAGCCCGGGTCGATGTTGAGCATCGGGCTCTTGGGCTGGATCCGCGCGAGCTGCTGCACCACGGGGGTGCTCAGGGTGCGCATCACGCTCGAGCCGGTGAGCTCGAGCCAGGGCGAGTTGAGCACCAGCCCCGTGACCCGGCCGGGGTTGCGCCGGGCCCACAGCACCCCGACGAGCCCACCGGTCGAGTGCCCCATGAGCATCACCCGGGCCCACGGGCCGAGGTCCTCGTGCACCGCCGCGAGGGCGGCCTCGAGGTCCTCGTCGTAGGTGCGCAGGTCAGCCACGTAGTTGGGCGTGTGGTGCGGGCGCAGGCTGCGGCCGTACTTGCGCAGGTCCACGGCGTAGAAGGCTGCGCCCTGGTCGTGCCAGTACTCGGCGAGACCGGTCTGGAAGAAGTAGTCGTTCCAGCCGTGGACGTAGAGCACGGCGCGGGCGGCCCGGCGCGGCTCCTCGGCGGCCGGCCGGTGCCGCACCACGGTCGCGACGACCTCGCCCTCCTCGTCCTCGGGCAGGGGCAGGGTCCGGGCCTGGTAGTCGGGACCCAGGATGTCCTCGACCCACCCGGAGGGCCCGGGTGCAGGCGGCGGGTCCTCCGGCGGTTCGGGCGTCACGGACGGCACCGTGGTCAGACCGTGAGGACGATCTTGCCGAAGTGCTCCCCGGCGGCGAGGCGGGCGAAGGCCTCGGGGGCCTGGGCCAGGGGCAGCGTTGAGTCGATCGTGGGCCGCAGCCCGGTCCGTGCGCAGAAGCGCAGCAGGGACTCGAGGTCCTCCTTGCTGCCCATGGTCACGCCCTGCACGGTGAGCTGGGTGAAGAAGATCCGCTGGGCCTCCATCGGGCTGGGGTCCCCGGTGGTGGCCCCCGCCACGACGATCGTCCCGCCCGGGCGCACCGAGCGCACCGAGTGGCCCCAGGTCGCGGCGCCCACGGTCTCGATCACGGCGTCGACCCGGGCCGGGACCCGGCTGCCGGGCTCGAGGGCGTGGGCCGCGCCGAGCTCGAGGGCACGGGCACGCTTGGCGGGGTCACGGCTGGTGACGACCACCTCGAGC
>NZ_JALPKN010000106.1 GCF_023630195.1 Actinotalea sp. C106
GCGGTCTCGCTCGCCCTCGCCCTGGGAGCGGCCGCCGTCGCCTCCGCAGCCGTCAGCCTGGTGCTGGCCGGCCGCATCAGCCGCTCGCTCGGTGCGGTCTCGACGGCGGCCGCGCGCCTGGGTGGGGGACGGTACGAGTCCCGTGTGCCCGCGGCAGGTCTGGGCGCCGAGTTCGACACCTTGACCGAGTCGTTCAACGGGATGGCGGCTCGCCTGCAGGAGTCCGAGCGGCTCCGTGCCCGTCTCCTCGCAGACGTCGCGCACGAGGTACGGACACCTGTCGCCACCATCGTCGCGTACCTCGAAGCCGTCGAGGACGGCGTGCAGCCGATGGACGAGTCGACCGTGGCGGTGCTGCGCCACCAGGCATCCCGGCTCTCCCACCTCGCCCAGGATCTCGCCGCGGTCACCCACGCCGAAGGGGGCGACCTGGTGCTGTCCCTCGAGATGCTCGCACCGCGGGACCTCCTGGAGCGCGTCGAGCTCACCTGGCGGGAGCGGGCCGAGCATGCAGGTGTCACCCTCGCCGTCGTCGGTGCCGAGACCCCGGCCGTGCGGGCGGACGCGCAGCGGGTCGGGCAGGTGCTGGACAACCTCGTCATGAACGCGTTGCGCCACACCAGCGTCGGGGACCACGTCGCCCTCCGTGCCTCCGCCGTCGCGGGTGCGGTGGCCCTGGTCGTCGAGGACACCGGGGAGGGCATCGAGCCGGAGCACCTGCCGCACCTCTTCGAGCGGTTCTACCGTGCCGACACCGCGCGCGACCGGGCCCGCGGCGGGTCCGGCATCGGCCTGGCGATCTCCAAGGCGCTGGTCGAGGCGCACGGCGGGACCCTCACCGCCGAGAGCAGAGGGCAAGGGAAGGGCGCCACGTTCTGCGTCACGCTGCCGGCTGCGACGGGCTGACACCACCGCGCAGCAACGGCAGCGCGACGAGGTGGCCCATCATCCGAGCTCGCCGCTTCGCGACCGGGGCCTGCCGCCGAGCTCTGCGCGGAGCACCCGGTAGGTCTCGAGGTCGATCTCTCCCGCGGCCAGCCGCGCGTCGAGCACCGCGACGGGGTCTGGCTCCGGGGCGGCGGGGAAGAGCCGCGTCACCACCCACACCGCCACGCCCAGCATCGCCAGGGCCGAGGTGAGCATCAGCCACCCGCCCGTGCCCAGGTCCATGCACCACGGCATCGGTTCGCTCCTCTCGCGCCTCGGGCGCCGACGGCGCCCATCCCTCAACCTCGCAGGGCGGCCTCAAGGCGCGGTCGAGGACCGATGAAGCGTCGATGAAGGCGCGCTCAGACCTCGCGGTCGACCAGCTGTCCCTGCTCGGTGCCCCGGCTCATCTCCGTCCGACCGACCTCGATGCTGCCGCGGTGCTCGGCGAACAGCTCGGTGAGCGTGGTGCCCTGGCCGAGGGCCGTGAGGACCTGGTCGACGCCCATGCCCAGCAGGCCCGCCGTCGCGGTGACGTAGCCCGGCAGGGCGTCCCCCGGGCCGACGTTCGAGGTGGGGGCGCCCTCGGCAGGCGGCGGTGCGGGGGCGGTGGGTGAGCTGACTGGCGGGGCGGCTGGGACCTCGCCCGTGCTCGCGCCCTCGAGGGCGGGGGACGCCGGGGCGGTCTGGGCCGAGTAGACGGCTGCAGGGCCGACGGGGGGAATGCTCATGTCCGATACATCGGCGTATCGAACCCTCGGGATGACCTGTCTCACCCGATTGCCAGGCAACTCCCAGGTTCTGTCACCCGGAGGGGTGACGGTGCGGTGCGGGAGCGCTCAGCGGGCGCCGTGCTCCGAGCCCGCCGACTCGTCGTCGTCCGCGGTGCGGTGCTGGTGGCGGGTGACGAAGCCCTGGGCGACGAGGATCACGACGGCGGTGCCGACCCCGGCGAGGACGACGGCCGGGCTGCGCTGCAGCTGGAGGGTGACGAAGGCCGTGAGGATCACGGCGTCGAGGGCGATGGTCACGGCGGGGATCCACCGACGGGCCCCGATGTCGGGTGCGAGGCGGCGCAGCACGCCCCACTGCACGGCGATGTCCATCGTCAGGTAGAGGATGGCGCCCATCGAGGCGATCTGCGAGAGGTCGAAGAAGACCGTGACGAGGATCGCGAGGGTCGCGGTGATGAGCACCGGCTGACGCTTGAGCGAGATGGGCAGCAAGGGCACGTCGCCCATGCTGTGGAGCATCTCGTAGAGGCGGGAGACCGCGTAGATGCTGGCCAGGAGCCCGGAGATGGTCGCGACCACGGCGACGAGGATCGTCAGGTTCACGCCCCAGGAGCCGAACAGCGGCTCGGCGGCTGCGGCCAGGGCGTAGTCCCGGGCCTCGACGATCTGCGGCACCTCGAGACTCGCCGTGACGGCGAGGGTGATCAGCAGGTAGAGACCCGTGCAGAGGGCGATCGACAGGTAGATCGAGCGGGGCAGGAGGCGCTCGGGCTCGCGCAGGTCCTCGCCCTGGTTGGTGATCGTCGTGAAGCCCTTGTAGGCCAGGACGCACAACGTGGTGGCGGCCAGCACGCCGAGCACGCCACCCCCCGCGCCGTCGTCGGTGGTGGTCCCCGTGAAGGCGTCACCGACCGACGCCCCGCCCGCGGCGACCAGCCCGGCGATCGCGAGGGCGCCCAGGCCGATCACCTTGATCGCTGCCGACACGTTCGCCGACCTCTCCACGAACCCCACGCCGCCGATGTTGATCAGGGCCGCCGCGACGATGACCACCACCCCCAGGGCGGGCACCAGCACCGCGGAGTCCTGCAGGTCCCACGGGCGCAGCAGGTAGGTGCCGAAGGTGCGGGCCAGGAGGCTCTCGGCCACGACCATCGACACGTACATGAACAGGGAGAAGGAGCCCGCGATGAAGCCAGGGCCGTAGGCGGCCTTGAGCAGCATGGCGATGCCGCCCGACGTCGGGTTCGCCGCGGAGTAGCGCGCGTAGGCGTGCGAGCTGAGCGCCGCGACCAGTCCACCTGCGAGGAAGGCGTGCGGCACCCACGGTCCGGCGAGCTCGGCGACCTGGCCCACGAGGGCGAAGATCCCGGCGCCCACCATCACCCCGGTGCCGAGGGAGACCGAGCCGACCAAGGAGAGCTTGGCGTCGTCGTTGCTCATCTCAGCACCGTACGAGCCGGGGGGTGGGGGTGCGCGCCGGGGAGAGCCCCAGGCCCGCGCGCTCCCCGGTCAGTTCTCCCGTGTGAATCGAGACGTGAGGTCTGCCAGGGCCCGCTCCTTCATGGCCTCGCCCGGGTAGTAGCGCTCGAAGAGAGCCTCCGCTGCTTCGACCGACCTGATCGAACAGGCGTCGAGGAGGTGCGCGATGTCGGTGGAGTCGCGCCGTCCGCGTGCTGCGTTCAGCTTCATAGCGAGGAGCATGTCAGCGGGTGCGACGAAGACCCTCACGTCGTCGCGGACGAGGATCTGAATCCACTCAGGATCCCCGGACAAGGGCAGGTAGGCCTTCACGGCGTCGTTCAGCCAGTCCTCCGGCCAGCCGCGTGTGCGTGCGATGCGGGTGACGTGATGTCGCACTGCCTCACCGTCGCCGTAGAGCAGGGCATCGATGTCCGCTGTGACCCCGCGGTCCATGTGGTGCAGGGCGAGGGCCGCGCCTCCGACGACACGAAGTGTCGCCGAGACTCCGTCGTCCGCCAAGGCTGTCGCGAGCTCGGTCAGACCGTCGACGAGGTCGTCGCGCTCGAACAGGGGGCTCATGCAGCATCAAGCTCGGTCGGGGCGATGAGCACTCCGCGGCGCGCGAACGCGGGTGGGCTGTCCGTCCTGTCGTGTGCCCGTGCGTACGGGGTGTCGTCGACGAACCACTCGTGGTCGAGGAACCGCCGGGGCGCGTTCACCCAGAGGGGAGTCGGCAGCGCGCGGCGGTCGAGCACGTGCTCGACGAGGCCCGCAACCAGCGCGTCGTAGTGCGCTGCCCCGCAGGTGCCGGGGTCGGCCAGTGTGACGGCGACGAGGAAGCCCGGCTCGTAGCGCACCAAGGCGTCGTTGAGGGAGAGGAATGTCCGGAAGGCTCGGCCGTCGTCGCTTGCGAGTACGTGGTCACGGATCGCGTCGACGAAGTCTGCGGGAACGTCGGTGACCCCGGGGACGGGCACGAGAGTGTGCCCGGCCGCCCGGACCAACCGCTCCAGCAGAGCCGAGGACGGGTCGCGCCGGCCCTGCTCGATCGTCGCGATCACGGGTTGGGGGATCGATGCTGCGAGAGCCAGGGCGCGTTGGGTCAAGCCTGCAGCCGCCCGGGTCCGCCGGATCGTCGTCGCAGCGAGGGTCATCGGGGTTCCTCCCGGAATCTGATACCGAATACGATATCAGCGTGTCGCGGTGTCGGTAGGGGAGGGCAGACTCGACCTCACACGACAGGGGAGCGCACATGGATCTTCAGGAAGCCCGGCAGCGCAAGAGCGAGCTCGCGTCCTTCATCGGGGAGGTGCTCGACCGCCGCGCGACGGCCAGCAGGGTCGAGCCCGCCTCCGCCGACTCCCCGGCTGCCCTGCGGGCCGGCGTCTCCCTGGGTCTGGCCCCGCAGCCCGACGGCGGCTTCGGGGTCGCCGTGCGGTACCGGTTGGGCGTCCCGACGGCGCGCATGGTCGTGCGGCGGGTGACCGAGCACGTCGGGCCCGGGGTCGACGTGAGACGTACCGGCCGAATCAGCCCCGCTGCGGCGCGCCCCGGCCCGCGTCCGCCGGTCATCACCGCGCAGGCCGTCGGCGAGACAGGGCGGTCCCGCCCGCTGCGGCCCGGGGTCTCGATCGCGCACGTCCACGTCAGCGCGGGCACCCTCGGTGGGTTCGTCCGGGTGGACGGGGTGCTGCACGCCCTGTCGAACTACCACGTGCTCGTCGGCTCCCCGCAGGGCATCACCGGGGACGTCGTGCTGCAGCCCGGACCGGCCGACGGTGGCCGCGACCCGCAGGACAGGATCGGCGCGCTCGCAGGGTTCGTCGCTCTCGAGCCCGGCAGCCGCGCCCTGGTCGACGCCGCCCTGGCCAGCCTCGAGGCCCCCGAGGTCGACCTCCGCTTCCCCGTCGGCGCCGTGAGCACCACGGCCGTGGCCCTCGGTGGGGAGGAGGTCGAGAAGATCGGCCGCACCACCGGCATCACCCAGGGGCGCGTCACGGCGATCGAGCTCGACGACGTCGTCGTGGGCTACGGGCCCGGGCTGGGGGATATCAGTCTCGACAACCAGATCGAGGTCGAGGGGACCGGCGTCGGGCCCTTCTCGCGCGGCGGCGACAGCGGCTCGCTGGTCTACCGCAGGCCCGACGGGGCGGCCCTCGGCCTGCTCTTTGCAGGCAGTGAGACCGGGGGCGAGAATGGCACCGGGTTGACCTACCTCAACCCCATCGATGCGGTGCTCGAGGCCCTGGGGGCCGAGCTCGCGGGCTGACGAGGTGCGCGATGGCTGACCTGGACCACGCCAGGGCCGCGAAGTCACGCCTCCGCGACGTGCTCGCCGGGCACGACGGCATCGAGGGTGTGGGGCTGGCCCCCGACGGAGACGGGTACTGCGTCCAGGTCAACATCGCCCGGACCGTCGTCGCGACAGACATCCCGGCCGACGTCGACGGGGTATCCGTGCACGTCCACGTCGTCGGGCCGGTCCGGGCGCTCGGTCGGGACGGCTGAGCGAGAACTGCTCGCGGCACTCGGGTCGCGGAGAAGGAGGCCGTTCCTCCCGCCAGCGTTCGCCTGTCACGTGGCCCGTGCCTCGCTATCGTCGTGCCATGTCAGCCCCCGCGCGAGAGGTCACACGCAGGGCCTTGTCGCCACGCCTGCTGACCGGCGCCCTGGTCGGCCTCGCGGTCGGTGGTGGGGCCTTGATCTGGTCGATCGCCTCCTACACGCCCGACACCTGCTTCGCCATCATGCCGCCGTTCAGAGCATGCAACCCCGACCTCCGGCAGTACTGGGCCAGCTTCTGGATCCTGACGCTCGTGCTCCTCTGCGTCCTCGGCGTGATCGGGGCCAACCTCGAGCGGTACCGCAACCGTGCGTGGGTCGTCCTGGTGGCCGAAGGAGTTCTGATCGCCTACGCGTGCCTCGCGGTGCGTCCCTAACGCTGTGCGTCCTCGGGCCACGTGAGGGGCAGTTCGCCGTCGGGCCCGGCGGGTACCGCACCCTGTCTCGGGGTGATCGTGCGCCAGTCACCATCGGCTGCGTCGCTGGTGAGCACGAGGACCAGCGGGTCGGCCGTGTCCAGCGGGTCGCCCTCCGGGTAGATCTCGTCGCCCGTGCAGGTCACGGGGGTCGAGATCACGCGGATCTCGTCCGCCTCCGGCGGGTCACCAACCAGGGGTGCGTCCGTCACTCGAACCGACCACACCGTCGCCTGGACGCCGTACAGCTCGGCGGTGTCGATCGCCTCGAGAACCTCGCCCGTCACCGCGAGCTCCGCGTCCACGAGAGCGTCGGCCGGTGACGCGAAGTCGACCCAGTCCACACAGGTCTGGGTACCCGAGGGCGCACACCCGGCGAGCCCGACCATGGCGAGGACGCTCGCCGCAGCCGGGGCTGACCGAGAGCGGTAGGACGGTGTCATCGCAGTGTCTCCGAGGCGCGGTGAGCGGGTCGCTCATCTGGCCTGTGTGCGAGGGCCGCCCGTTCTTGCGCGCCCCGAGCTCGGCAGGCCCACTACCGGTGGTGCGGGGGCGCCTCGTAGAGGGTGTGCTCGGTGTGCTGCAGGACGTTCGTGACCAGGGCCGCGACGTGCTCGTCGGGCTGGCTGTAGTAGACGGTCGTCCCCGCGCGACGAGCGGCAACCAGGCGTCCGGCACGCAGCTTCGCGAGATGCTGCGACACGGCGGGGGCGGGGCGGTCGAGGGCCTCCGCGATCGCCGAGACCGACATCTCGGTCCCGTCGAGCATGGCCAGCACGGCGAGACGGGTGCGGTCGGCGAGCAGTCGGAGCACCTCGACGGCGTGGTCGAGATCCGCCTCAGGCGGGGCTGCGCGCTCGGTCGGGGCCACGATCGTCATGATCCCACCTCGCGAGCCGGCGCACCCTGCGTCACACGGCCAGGGGTCGACGACGCCGGAGGCCACCAACGCCAGGCCGCGACCGTGGCCACGGCTGCGGTACCCGCGAGGACCACGGCGGTCAGGCCGAGGTCGACGGCGCCGAGCCAGCCGGCCAGGGGGTAGGTCACCAGCCAGCACGCGTGGGACAGCGAGAACTGCGCGGCGAAGACCGCTGGCAGGTCGGCACCGCGGACGTGTCGCCGGATCAGGCGCCCCACGGGGGTCTCGACCGCGGCCCATCCTGCACCGACCAGCAACCACAGCGCCCCCACGCAGACCAGGGCGCACGTCGTGCCCGGGACCCCGATGGCCGCCGGAACGAGGGCCGTCGCCGCGGTGAGCACGACGCCGCCGCCGAGCATCACAGGGCGCTCCGGGAGTCGGCGCAGAACCCGGGGGAGCGCCAGCGCGGCGACCATCGACCCCGCACCGAGGGCGGCGAGGAGCACAGCGACCGAGTCCTCGCCCTGCCCGAGGACCGACCGCACGATGACCACGGTCTGGACCAGGGCCAGGGACCCCGCGGCGGCGACCGCGAGGTTCAGGGCCAGCACGGGCCGCAGGGCCGGGGTCCGCACGAGGATCACCGCGCCACGGCGCACCCTCTCCCAGAAGGGCGGCTCCGCGGCGTCGTCGGGCCCTCGCGGTGCTCGCCGGGGCAGGGTGGTCGCTGCCACCAGGAGGGCCGACCCGGCGAACCCGACCGCCGTGCCGAAGAAGAGGGCCGTGGAGGGCATGACGAGGAGCAGTGCCGCGGCGAGCATCGGGGCGAGCACGGCCTCGAGGTCGTAGGCCAGCCGGGACAAGGACAGGGCCGCGGTGTAGTCCTCCTCGTCCGGCAGCACCTCGGGGATGACGGCCTGGAAGGTGGGGGTGAAGGTCGCCGAGGCCGCCTGCATCACGAAGACCAGCAGGTAGACCTGCCACACCTCGCTCACGAAGGGCAGGCAGGCCGCGACCGCGAGCCGCAGCAGGTCCGAGCCGATCATCACCGCCCGCCGGGGAGCCCGTGCGACGACCGCAGCCGCGACCGGTGCGACCGCGACGTAGGCGACCATCTTGATCGCGAAGGCCGTGCCGAGGACGCCCCCGGCCTGGGCCCCGGCGAGGTCGAAGGCCAGGAGCGCGAGGGCGACGGTCGCGACCCCGGTCCCCGCGAGCGCCACGACCTGCGCGAGGTAGAGCCGGCGGTAGGCGGGGTGGGCCAGGGCGCTGCGCATGGGGTCCACTATCTGCATAGATGCGTGACTACGCAACTACGTGCGGGCGTGTGATCACGGGAACCGCTGCGGCTCGTCGTCCTGGATGGTCTGATGGGGGCACGACGGCGAAGGAGACGTGATGTCTGACCTGACAGCCCTGGCGACCACCCACCTCGAGGCGGCTCACGGCTCACCCCACGGCCGCAGCGCCGAGCTCGTGCTGCACGACGGAGTCCTGCGGCAGTCGGTGATCGCCCTGACGGCGGGCTCCGAGCTGTCCGAGCACAACTCGCCCCCTGCGGCGAGCCTCCAGGTGCTGACCGGCCGCGTGCGGGTCACCGGCGTCGAGGGGCCCGAGGTCGCCGCGGGGGAGCTCGTGGTCCTGACCCACGAGCGTCACGCCGTGAGCGCCCTCGAGGACTCCGCCTTCCTGCTCACGACCGTGACGAGCCTCAACGCGGACCAGCTCGGCCACGCCTGAGGGCGCTGCCTACTCGGTGGGCTCCTCAGCCCCCTCCTCAGGGGCGGGCTCCTCCTCAGGTGCCGGGTCCTCGGCGGGGTCCTCCGCGCCTCCCTCGCCGGGCTCCTCGACGACGACGGCCACCTGCTCGTCCTCCCCGAACAGGTCCTGCGCTAGCCCCGCGGTGATCGTCACCAGCACGATCGCTGCGCCCACCCCCGCCAGCGACACCAGCAGGCTCGCGGTGCCGAGCAGGACGGCGGCGGTCCTCCGCACGATCACACCGGCGCTGACGCCCTCAGCGGCGGGGCCCTCGTCGTCCGTCCCGGCGTCGGGTTCAGGTCCCGGTGGCTGTTCGTCCTGCGGTGATGGCGTCGTCGCCGTGCCCATGCTTCCCCCTGTCCGCGGCCCCTGGGCCACCCAGACCAGTCAAGGCGATCCCACGCGCCCGTGCGCGCCCAGCGGGTCACGACTAGAGCACGATCCGCCGCGAGCCCGCCCCAGCCCTCACCACATCGCCCTCCGCGGTGCCCCGCTCCGTCGAGTGGTCACTTCTTGCCGGTTTTGGGCTGCGGGGATGCGGCAAGAAGTGACCACTCGACGGGGTCAGGGGGCGTGCTCGACGGCGACGAGGAGGTGGGTGCCGCCGTCGAGGGCTCCGGGCTCGGCGCACGCCTCGACCTCGTGCGCGAGGAAGCGGGCCCAGCGGTCGGGGTCGGCCTCGAGCGCGGCGAGGGTCTCGGCGTCGGCCAAGGAGGCCCAGTTGCTCGCGCTCGCCGCGACGATGCGCCCACCGACCGCCCTGGCGAGCTCGGCCACCTCGCGCGACCGGAACATCCGGCACACGTGCGGGGCCCCCGGGAGGTGGCGCAGGTCCCCGGTCCGCAGCACCAGGTCGTTCGCGTCCTCCCCGGCGACCTGCGCGGCCTGCGCCACGCCGCGCAGGTGATGGCGCCACGTGCCGAGCATCGACATGACCGACGCCACCACATGGCCCCCCGGACGTGTGATCCGCAGCAGCCCGGCGAGCGCCGCCTCGGTCTCCTCGAAGGCGTACGACAGCGGCCCGCCGTAGGCCAGGACTGCGTCGAACTCGCCGTCGTCGTACCGGGCCGTGTCGCACACGTCGAGCAGCTCGCGACGTTCGACGGCGTTCTCCGCAGGGGTGCCGGCGAGGGTCGCGACGTTGGCCTCGAGCTGGACCGGCGACAGGTCCGTCACGACCACCGTCGCACCCAGGGCCGCGAGCTCGGCGGTGAACCGCCCCGGCCCGGCCCCGACCTCGAGCACCCGCGCCCCCGGCTGGACGAACGGCGCCAGGAACCGCCGGTGCACCTCGAAGGCCACCCGCCCGACGACGTCGC
>NZ_JALPKN010000107.1 GCF_023630195.1 Actinotalea sp. C106
GCCGTCGCGGGCCGCCGCGCCGAAGGGGTCGAGGGGCCCGACGGCGCGCCCACCGGTCGCCTCGCCGGGCTGACGGAGCGGGAGCGCGAGGTGCTGCTGCTCGTGGCCCGCGGCCTGGCCAACGACGAGATCGCCGCCGAGCTGTACCTGGGCCGCGCGACGGTCAAGACCCACGTCTCGAGCATCCTCATGAAGCTCGGGCTGCGGGACCGCGTGCAGGCCGTCGTCTTCGCCTACGAGCACGGCCTCGTGCGTCACTGAGGCGGCTGGCCGCCCTCCTCCGGCCGGGCCCCACGCCGTCGTCTCCTCCTCGAGGCGGAGGCGGGACGCTCCCCAGGTTCAGCCTCGCGCCTGAGCCGCGCGGCACGGCCGCTGCCTAGCGTGGAGCCATCACCGGATCCACCAAGGAGTGACCATGCTGCGCCTCGACGGCATCCACCGGTCCTACGGGGACAGGCTCGTGCTCGACGACGTCAACTTCGGCGTCGAGCGGGGCCGCCTCACGGGCTTCGTCGGCGGCAACGGCGCCGGCAAGACGACGACCATGCGCATCATCCTGGGCGTCCTCACCCCGGACTCGGGGCAGGTCACCATGGACGGGCGGCCCCTCGACGCCGAGCAGCGTCGCGGCTTCGGGTACATGCCCGAGGAGCGCGGGCTCTACCCGAAGATGCGGGTCGCCGAGCAGCTCACCTACCTGGCGCGGCTGCACGGCTACGACCGGGGCGCGGCGGACCGTCGGGCCCGTGACCTGCTCGAGAGCCTGGACCTGGCCGAGCGGGCCGACGACAACCTCGAGGACCTGTCCCTCGGCAACCAGCAGCGCGTGCAGATCGCCGCGTCCCTGGTGCACGACCCCGAGGTGCTGATCCTCGACGAGCCGTTCTCGGGCCTGGACCCGATGGCCGTGGACACGGTGGTGGGGGTGCTGACCGAGCGGGCCGCGCGCGGGGTGCCGGTGCTGTTCTCCTCCCACCAGCTCGACGTGGTCGAGCGGCTGTGCGACGACGTCGTGGTGATCGCGGGAGGGCAGGTTCGCGCCGCAGGGGGGCGCGAGGAGCTGCGCGAGCGCTACGCCGAGCCCCGCTACGAGATCAGCTCCGCGGGGGACATGGGCTGGCTGCGCGCCGAGCCCGGGGTGCAGGTGGTCGACTTCGCCGGCGGGTGGGCCCTGTTCGACGCCGACGAGGAGACCGCCCAGCGCGTGGTGCGCACCGCGATCGCCCAGGCGTCGCTGCGTGAGTTCACCCCGGTGCGCCCGACCCTGGCCGAGATCTTCCGCGACATCGTCCGTGACGAGACGGACGCGCCCGACGCGAGCGACGACGACGCGGGCACCACCCCCAGCGAGCACCGCACGACCATCGAGGAGCCGGTCCGATGAGCACCACCCAGTCCACCCGCCCGCCCGTCCCGGGCACCCTGCAGGCGACCATGCTCGTGGCCGAGCGGGAGATCGTCACCCAGATCCGCACCAAGTCCTTCCTCATCTCCGCGGCCGTGCTGCTGATCGGCGTGCTGGCCTCGATCGTGATCGGCTCCATGCTGGCGGGCCGCGAGGGAGACCCGACCCGTGTCGCCGTCGTGCCCGACGTGGCCTCGGTGGTCAGCGAGGTGGAAGGCCTCGAGGCCGTGCCCGCGTCCGACGACGCCACGGCCCGCGCCCTGGTCGAGGACGGGGAGGTCGAGGCCGCGGTGATCCCCGACAGCTCCGGGGTGCTCGGGATCCGGGTGCTGGCCCTCGACAGCCCCCCGGAGGACGTGCTCGCCGCCCTGTCGGCGACCCCCGAGGTCGAGCTGCTCGGCACGGAGGCCCCCGGGTTCGGGCTGCGCTTCCTGATCTCGCTGGCCTTCGGCCTGGTGTTCATGATGAGCGCGATGACCTTCGGCGGGACGATCGCGCAGAACACCGTCCAGGAGAAGCAGTCGCGGATCGTGGAGATCCTGCTCTCGAGCGTCTCGGCGCGGTCCTTGCTCGCGGGCAAGATCCTGGGCAACAGCGTGCTGGCGGTCGCCCAGACGGCGGCCCTGGCCGCGGTGAGCGTCGCGGGGCTGATGGTGATCGGTCAGGACGAGATGCTCGGTGCGCTGGGCAGCCCGCTGGTGTGGTTCGTGCTGTTCTTCATCGTCGGGTTCGTGCTGCTGGCCGCGATCTTCGCCTCGAGCGCCTCGCTGGTCTCCCGCATCGAGGACACCGGCCCCGTGCTGACCCCGGTGATGATGCTGACGATGGCCCCGTACTTCCTGGTCATCTTCTTCAACGACAACGACACCGTGATGCGGGTCATGTCCTTCTTCCCCGTGAGCGCCCCCGTCGCGATGCCCGTGCGGCTCTTCCTCGGGGAGGCCGCCTGGTGGGAGCCGCTGGTCGCCCTCGGGATCCTCGGCGTGACGACCGCGGCCGTGATCGCGGTGGGCGCGAAGATCTACGAGCGGTCGCTGCTGCGCCTCGGTGGCCGGGTGAAGCTGAGGGAGGCCCTGCGGGCGGGGTGAGCGGCGCCCCACCCCCCACGATCCAGGGCCGCTAGCATCGGCCCTGGATCGTTGCGGGGGGCGAAGGGGGAGGGCTGTGGACCAGCTCGAGGTGATGGTCGAGGACCTCGACCGGTGCGCCGGGCAGGTGCGGTCCTGCGCCGACGGCGTGGGGTCAGCGGTCGCGCGGCTGAGGGGGTCGGCTCCGAGCGCCGGGCGACCGGACACGACGGCCCTGGCCGCGTCGGCTGCGCGCGCCCTGACCGAGGAGCTGGAGCGCGTGTCGTCGGCCCTGTCCCGTGCGTCGACCGAGCTCACCGCCTCCGCCGAGGCCTACCGGTCCGTGGACGCCGGCGTCGCCGCCCTGCTGCGGGTGGAGTGACATGGCCCTCTACGGCAGTGCCGAGGCCCTCGTCCCGGGAGACCTGGTGTCGCTGCGTGCGGCGGCCACCGCGCACGCCGACGCACGCCGACTGGTGGGGACCGCAGGTCAGGACCTCGGTGCCGCGTCCCGGGCCACCGGGGCGTCGTGGACAGGCGCCGCGGGGGACGGGTTCCGAGCGCACGCCATCGGGCACGAGCAGGCCCTCGAGGCAGCTGGCACCCTCGCCGGGACCGCCGCGCAGGCGTGCGACGCGCTCGCGGACGCCCTCGAGCAGCTGCGGGCCGACGCGGACCGGGTCTTCGCCTCGGCGAACGCGATGGGCCTGGGGGGCGCGGCCCTGACCTCGAACCCCGTGGCGGTCGGCCTGTTCCTCGCGGCGCAGCCCGAGCGCACCCCGGACGTGATCCGACTCCTCGGCGAGATCGTCCGGGTCCGGGTGGCCGTGGGTGACGCCCACGCGGCCTTCGTCGTCGCGATCGGCGGCGTCACGACCTCCCTGGGGGACCGGGTCGAGGACCGCCGCAGCCCGGACGAGCGCGGAGGGCGGCGCATCCGCTCCGACGAGCTCTCCCGGCGGGACGACCCGGGCAACAACCACCTGTCCAACGACTGGGCCGGCCGGGCGATCCTCGAGCGCTACCTGCGTGGGGGTGGCGACTGGGTCATCGAGGACGACGCGGACTGGGCCGAGTACATGATGGCCAACGACGCCCTCGCGGCGGACATGCAGCTGCGGACCGAGGACGAGGCGGCGGCCGCGGTCCAGCAGTACCTCAGCTCGGGCAGGCGTACAGGATCCTTCGACGAGAGCTTCTCGCAGGCGATCGAGAACGGTGAGGGCATCGTCGGCTACCAGTACCTCCACGGCACCAACGCCGAGGTGGGCGGCTTCGAGCACAGCGGGAGCACGAGGGTGACGCCCCGGTCCGACGGCACCTTCGAGGTGGTGATCGACGCGAGCTACCGGTGGAACGACGTGATCGACCCCAACCCGCAGTACTCGACGGACCGGTGGAAGAGTCGGGTCGCCGAGGTGCTGACCCTCGGCCAGGCCGACCCGTATGACATCCACATCGGCTGGACCGCCCCGACGACGGTGGTCGTGGACGGGAGCGGACGCGTGATCTCGATCGAGGGGTACCCAGGATGAGGGCAGTGGTCCGAGCTGGTCTGGTCGCGGCCTCGGCTGCCGTCGCGGCGATGGTCGTCGCAGGGTGCGGCGGTCGCAGTGGGGACGCGGAGCTGGCGAACAGCGCCGGGCAGTCGGTGGCCGCGCCCTCGGGGACGGTCGAGGCCGCCCTGGTCGAGGGTGCGCCGGACGGCGGCGTCGCCACGCTCCACGTCGTCATTCGCGGGGACGCAGGTGACGAGCTGTTCCGGTCCGAGCAGGCCTACAGCACCCGGCACGGGGTGGCCATCGCCTGGCAGGACTCCGGCGAGGTGCTGTGGGTGCTGTCCTCCGACGTGGGCACCTCACGGATCGAGCCGGACGGCGACGGGTGGACCCAGAGCTTCCTCGGGCCGCAGGACCGCGACGACGTCCCCCCGGAGATCGACGCGCTGCGCTGAAGGGTGTAGCGGCTGCGGCGCTCGCGAGGGCGGTGCTGCGGGGGTGGTGCGAGCGAGCGGCGGGGCGCGTTGCCCTATGCGCCTAATGTCTCTATTCTTGAGACATCACCTCTCGGGGCCAGTGCTGTCCTGAAGATTGCGACATGAGGACACGTCATGCTGTACGCCAGTCCGCACCTCGATCTTGACGATCACCGAGTGCTCGACGAGCTCGCCGCGATGCGCGCCGAGCTGGCGGACTATCTCCGGGTGCCCCGGCGCTGGACGGGTCGGCTGCGCCGGACGGCGCTCGCCAGGGCGATCCAGGGGTCGAACAGCATCGAGGGGTATCACGTCGACCTCGACGACGCGGACGCCGCGCTCGACGACGAAGAGCCGATGAGTGCGGACGAGCGCACCTTCGCCGAGATCCGCGGGTACCGGCAGGCGCTGGGGTACGTGCTGGCGATGGCAGCAGATCCCCACTTCACCCTGGACGCCTCAGCTCTGCGGTCCATGCACTTCATGATGCTGGCGCACGATCTGGGCAAGAGCCCTGGCCAGTACCGGCACCGCGAGATCTACGTGCACGACGATCGCACCGAGCAAGTCGTCTACACGGGGCCCGACGGCGACGAGGTCGCTGGGCTGATGGGCGAGCTCGTGGGGGACCTGAACCGGAGCAGCGACGAGGACCCCCTCGTGCACGCCGCCATGGCGCACCTGAACCTCGTGATGATCCATCCGTTCCGAGACGGCAACGGTCGGATGGCTCGTGCGCTGCAGACGCTGGTGCTCGCTCGCCGAGGTCTGGCGGAGCCTGAGTTCGCCAGCATCGAGGAGTGGCTCGGCGCGAACACCGACGACTACTACCGGGTCCTCGCGTTGACCGGACGCGGCAGCTGGGCACCCGAACGTGACGCGCACCTGTGGGTGACCTTCAACCTTCGGGCTCACCACATGCAGGCTCAGACGGTGCGCCGCCGGCTCCGCCGTGCCCAGCGGACGTACGAGATCCTCGACGCGCTCCTCGCCGAGCAGCGCGTGCCGGACCGGACGATCGACGCGCTCTACTCAGCACTCCTCGGCTTTCGGCTGCGTCGCCCGACCTACGTCGACCAGACCGGGATTGACGAAAGAACGGCGAGCCGTGACTTCAAGGCGTTGACCGACGTAGGCCTGCTGCGGCCGGTGGGTGAGACGAGAGGCAGGCACTACGTCGCCGGAGATGCGCTCGTGACGGTGCGGGCGGAGCTCGGTCCTTCTGAGCCGCTGGAAGACCCCTACCCCTGGATGAAGGCTGAGCTGGTGCGTCCGCCGACGGGCGTCGTGACGGACGGAGTCACGAGAAAGCCAGGCGAGACGCGCGGCGCCGTCTGACTACAGCTCGGGGGCCGGGATCGTGCAGTCGAGTCGACCCGGCGCCGTGACCGTGTCACCCTCCTGCCAACCCTGGTACTGACCGACGAGAGCGGCCCCGTCGGGGTGGATCGCGATCTCCGCGCGGACGTCCTCGGGGGTCTCAGGCACGAGGAACGTGTAGCTGTGGTTCTCTCCGTCGACCTCGAGGGGGCCGTGCTCTGTGCCGGCGACAGTGACCCGGGCGTCTGAGGCCTCGCGCGGCAGGGCGTGGTTGGCGTCGTAGGGGTGGAGAGCGAGGGTCAGGTACGTCTCGCCGTCCGGAGCCCACCCCGACCCGGCGGTCCACGGGACGTGGTGGGCCGTGATGTACCGGTCGAAGGCGGTGACCCTCCGTTCCTTCGGGGTTCCGTCGGCCTGGCGGACCTGCGGGTAGGTCAGGTCGCAGTGAAGCATGTCGGAGGTCCGCGCGTCGTAGCGCTCGCCCCGTCCGTCGTCGTGGATGGTTCCGTCGATCAGCGAGATCTCCTGCGCGTCGTCGTTCGTCGTGACGACGAGAGCGACGTCGGTGGCGTCTGCGGGGATGGACAGCACCAGGTCGGCCAGGTCGCTGGGGTCCAGGGTGAAGGGGGTCCCGTCGACGCCGTCGACCCGCACGTGCACGGTGCGGTCGGCGCCGTCGATCTCTCGGTGGGCCGAGGACCCGAGGGAAGCCACCAGGAACACCCGTTCGTGCCCGGCCCGGGTCAGGGCGCCCGGGTCCTCGAGCTGCAGGTAGTCGACCTGGCGTGAGCCATGGATGTCGATGTCGACGGTCGGGGTGACGAGCGTGCTGGCAAGCTCTATACGTGAGTTCTCCAGCATCAGGGGGTCGAGCTCGTAGCCGCCGAGGGCCAGGTAGGTCTCCTCGGCCTCAGGCAGAGTGGCAAGCCAGTCGTCGTAGTCGTCGAGCACCGCAGCGGCGCGGGCGTCGACCCACTCCTGGAGCGTCTGGAGCTTCGCGGCGTCCATGAAGACCGGTGGGCGCGGGGGTGAGGCGACGACTCCCGTGGTGAACGTGCCGCTGGTCGCGGAGAGGTCCCACTCGGTCATGGTGCCGTCGTCGACACCGAGGGCGACGTAGGCGCCGTCGGCGGTCTCGTAGAGGCAGCCGCCCTCCGTGCCCTCGCTGTACGTCAGCTCGACGCCGAAGAGATCGCTCAGGTCCGCCGTCTCCCCCGCGAACGCGGCGCACAGCGCATCGGCGTCCCCTCCGGAGGCGTGACGGAACTCGTGGAACCCGACCGGCTCGACACTCGGGCCCCCGGCGCAGGCTGTCAGCGTGAGCGCAGCTCCTGCCAGGACGGTGCCGACGGCGCCCCGTCGCCCGGCCCTCCCGATGCCCTGCGCTGCGACCGGTCGCTCATCTGCAAGCACCACGACGACGTTCCCCCTGCCTCACTGGCCGGGCGAATCTTGATCGTTCGCCCGAGATGTCCAGCCAGGGAGGTTAGCGGCTCGGCGCTGCCGTCCGTGGCTCGTCCACAGGCGATCCGGGCGCCGCGCCCTCCGGTCCCAGGACGCCGTGACGGCGCAAGATCTCCAGGCATGCGGGGCGGCGCCTGCTGGCCTCGACGGTCCGTGCGGCGAACTCGAGGTAGCGGTGCTCGGCGCCGGCGGCCTGTGCGGCTTCGCGCATCGCCACCAGGAGCTTCGCGGCATGGTGGTAGGAGCGGCGGCCCGCAGTCCTGAGCGAGGCCGTGACCATGCGCTCGTACACCGGCAGCGTCTCGTCCGGCGCGGTCATCGCTCGGCGTCGGCACAAACGCGGCCAAGCCTGAGCAGCCTCCGCGGCTTCGGGGTGGGCGGTGGCGAAGGACCATGCCTCGTCGTCCCGCCCCTCGTTGAGCAGCACCCCGAGATACTGGTCCGAGCGGTGCTCGGCAAGGTGCTCCTCGGCGGCTGAACGTCTGGCCTCCCATGTGCTGGTCGCCTCGGCTGCCGCCCGTAGTGCGCCGAACGTGCTGCTCGACGGTTCAACGCGGAAGTGGTCGTGGCGCAGTGACTCGGCCTCCTCGAGGTCGCCGCGGTCAGCCGCATCGCGCACCAGATGGTCGACGAGAGTCCCCTGGCGGTGCGTGCGGGGTAGACGGAGCCCGCGCTCGGCGTGCTGCACCGCGAGACGGCCCAGGCCCGCCTGGTCGAGGGCCGCGACGGCCTCGATGGCCTGATGCTGGGTGGTCGGCTCGCCACCGAGGGCGGCGAGGATCGCGTCCGGCTCACGCTCGAGGATCGCCAGCCGGACACGGGCATGCTGGACGGCGAAGGGCTCAGCCCCGGCCCGTGCCGACTCTTCGACCAGCGCCCGGTAGTGCTCCACGCCATCAGGCCCGAGCACATCGCCGTAGGCGTCGACCTCCACCTCGAAGAAGTCCTGCGTACCGGAGAATCGGAACCGGTGCAGCCAGGCGGCCAGGCGACGTCGCTCTTTGCGGTCCAGCGTGCCGGGCAGACCTTGGGCTGTGCGCGCGTGGGCCGTGAGAAGGCGGCTGATCTGGTCACCCTGGACGCCCGAGGAGTCGTCGCTGCGCAGGATGGTCCGCACCATGAGGGTCACGGCTCGCTCGAGGACGCGGAGCAGAGGGAGGCTCGCGCTGTCCGCGGCGTCCTCGAGCAGCTGCACGAGCCCTTCCGCATCGGCCGCGTAGCCGTTGGCGTGGCGGTACTCGTAGAAGCGTCTGCCCGGGGCGAGGGTCGCCTCGACCTCGTCGGCGACCTCGTCCACATCGAGGACGACCGCCTGCCCAGGGAGCTGCGCCGCAAGCCCCGAGTCCGGGGCGTCAGGGATGGGCCCGCCCTCCGCGACCGCGAGCACCACGGCCACGCAGTGCTTGCACAGGGCCCCGGTCAGGCCCACGGGGCAGGTACAGGTCCATGACGTGCTCGTCAGCCGCACCGCGTACGTGTCGGTGCCGTCGACCTGCGCGTGCAGCACCCCCGCCTCGTGGCGGACCGCGACGACCCGGCCGCTGCGCGCGTAGGCCCGGCCCCGGGAGACGGTCGCGGGGTCGGCCAGGTCGGGGAGGGCCCGGGGGCTGAGCATGGGACGAGCGTGGTCGAGGGCTGGTGGCAGTGTCCAGTGGTGAGGCTGCGATGCGAGGTCCAGGGCTCACGGCCAGTAGCGCACCGGGTTCTGCCCCGTGTCGAGGAACTCGCGGCCGATGAGGTCGGGGACCTCCTCACCGAGGTCGAACTCGACGCGGCCGGGCTCATCGCTGAGGTGGACGTCCCGGAAGCGCCACGCCCCACGGACCTCCTGCCGGACGACGGCGACGACCGCCTCGGGATCGAAGCCCCGCACCCGTGGCAGGGAGAGCACCCAGGCCTTGCGCGCTCGCTCCTTGAGCTCGGCGGGCGTCATCGACTCGACCTCGGCGTTGAGCTTCACGAGGATCAGGCGACGGTCCGTGGGGAGGGGGAGACCACCCTCGGCCCGGCCCCGGAGCCCCTCGCTCGACCCGCTGCGGGCCTCGGTCTGCACCCGGGCCCGCACCGGGCTCTCGTCCGAGGCCGACCGCACCACCTGGGGCTCGGCCTGCGCGATGAGCACCACGAGCTGGTCCCCGGCGGCGTCGGAGCCCCCGGCGATGTCCACGTAGGCCTGGGCGGTGTCGACCAGGGACGGGCCGACCAGCACGTCCGGCCCGACGACGCGGGCGTCGGTCACGTCCCCGGCGATGCGGACGGACCCCTCCTCTCCCGCGAGCTGGGCGGCGAGGCGGGTGAGGACCTCGCCCGAGCAGGACACCCGGACGTCCTCCCGGAGCACGGCCATGGCCTCCTGGCGTTCGGGGTCGGACGGCGAGCCTTGGCGCGCGACCTGCACCACCCGCGCCCGCCCCAGCGCACGCTGGCGGGACTCGTGGGAGGTCAGCAGCTCCAGGGCGGCCTCGAACCGTCGCCCGCGCTGCTCGTCGCGGCTCGTGCGGGTGGCGAACCACCCGGCGAGGCCCGCGCCGATACCCGCACCGAGGAACGCGAAGATCAGGGAGAGCGAGTCGATCCAGGACACGGTTCCTCCGAGGCGTGGTCGGTGGCTCGAGCATGCCTCAGCTGTCGGGGCGGTGTCTGCTGGTTCGCTGACCTCGGTGTCCGCCACACTGGCCGCCATGCCCGTGCCCGCCCAGCCTGTCCCGCTGCGCTGCGCGGCGCCCGCCCGACTGAACGGCGCGCCATGCGGGTGAGCGGACGGGCCCGGCTCGCGACGTTGACCGGCTGCCTGGTCGCC
>NZ_JALPKN010000108.1 GCF_023630195.1 Actinotalea sp. C106
AGCAGCGCCCGCGCCGGCGTCGCGTGGCTCGCGGTCGCCTCGGGGGCGCCGGTGGTGCCGGTGGCGGTGCTCGGGACCCGTCGCACCGGGGAGTCGGTCGGTCACGTCCCCGGCCTGCGACGTCGCCTCGTGGTCGAGTTCGGCGAGCCCCTGTCCCTGACGGACGGTGAACCCCTTGCGGGGCGGCAGGCGGTGGCCCGGGCCCACGAGCGGGTCGGTGAGGCCCTGCGCACCCACGTGCGCAGGGCGAGCGAACGGGCGGGCGTGCCCCTTCCCACGGACGGCCCCGCCGCGGAGATCTGAGCCGCCGGGGCCGGTTGTCGGCCCACCGTGCGCGACGCAGTTCGTCGCGGGGCCCCTCGGCAGGGGAGGATGGGCCCATGAGCGAGCAGAACCCCACCGGGCAGGACCCGGCAGGGCAGACCCCCACCGAGCACGACGTCGTCCAGGAGGCCGCCGACGACGCGGCCCGCGAGCACTCCCTGCGTGCAGGCCTCGCCGAGTACGAGCTGCAGGAGGAGGACCTCGCGCTGCTCGAGGGCGGCGAGGGGGTCGCGGGTGAGGCGGGGCCGACCGGCCCGCTCCCGGTCCTGGCCGTCGTCGGCCGTCCCAACGTGGGCAAGTCGACCCTCGTCAACCGCATCCTCGGGCGCCGTGAGGCCGTCGTCGAGGACAAGCCCGGAGTCACCCGCGACCGGGTGAGCTACGAGGCTGAGTGGGCCGGACGCAGGTTCACCCTCGTGGACACCGGTGGCTGGGAGGTCGACGTCGCCGGCATCCACGCGCGAGTGGCCGAGCAGGCCGAGATCGCCATCGAGCTCGCCGACGTCGTGCTGTTCGTGGTGGACGCGACCGTCGGGGCGACCTCGACCGACGAGCAGGTGGTGCGGCTGCTGCGCAAGGCCAAGAAGCCCGTGGTGCTCGCCGCCAACAAGGTCGACGGCCCGCGGGCCGAGGCCGACGCGGCGGCGCTGTGGAGCCTGGGTCTGGGCGAGCCCCGACCGGTCTCGGCCCTGCACGGACGCGGCACGGGCGACCTGCTCGACGCCGCGGTCACCGAGCTGCCGGCGATCTCCGCAGCCGGTGGCGCGATCCGCGAGGGCGGACCCCGACGGGTCGCGCTGATCGGCCGCCCGAACGTGGGCAAGTCGAGCCTGCTCAACAAGATCCTCGGCGAGGAGCGCGTCGTCGTGGACGCCGAGGCGGGCACCACGCGGGACCCGGTCGACGAGCTGGTCGAGCTCGGGGGCAAGACCTGGTGGTTCGTCGACACCGCGGGCATCCGGCGCCGGGTGCACCAGACCTCCGGGGCGGACTTCTACGCCTCGCTGCGCACCCAGGCGGCCATCGAGAAGGCCGAGGTCGGCGTGGTGCTCGTCGACGCGAGCGTCCCGATGACCGAGCAGGACACCCGCGTGATCTCCCAGGTGGTCGAGGCCGGGCGTGCCCTGGTCATCGCCTACAACAAGTGGGACCTCATGGACGAGGACCGCCGCCCGTTCCTCGAGCGGGAGATCGAGAAGGACCTGGTCCAGGTGCAGTGGGCCCCCCGGGTCAACCTCTCGGCGCAGACCGGGTGGCACACCAACCGCATGGTCCCGGCGATCGAGACGGCGCTGGAGTCCTGGGACACCCGCATCCCGACCGGACGGCTCAACGCCTTCCTCGGTGAGCTGGTCGCGGCGCACCCGCACCCGCTGCGTGGCGGCAAGCAGCCCCGCATCCTCTTCGCGACCCAGGCCGACACGCGGCCCCCACGGTTCGTCATCTTCGCCACCGGGTTCCTCGAGGCGGGCTACCGGCGGTTCATCGAGCGCCGCCTGCGCGAGGCCTTCGGCTTCGAGGGCTCGCCGATCTCGATCTCGGTCCGCGTGCGGGAGAAGCGCCGGCGGTGACCCAGGACGGCGCGGCGACGGGGCGGCGCGCACCGGTGGACCGGCCGCGCAGCCCGTTGCTGCGCTGGGGACTGCCGCGCGACCCGGCCGCGACCTCGCACCTCGCGGGGTTCGTCGTCGCCTCGGTCGCGACCGTGCTGCTGACCCGCGGGTACCTCGCGGTGATGGACTACCCGCAGATCGGCGGTGGCGGGCTGCACGTCGCCCACGTGCTGTGGGGCGGCCTGCTCATGGCCCTGGCCTTCGTCCTGCTGCTGTCCTTCGCGGGTCCGGTGGTGCGCCCGGCCGGGGCACTGCTTGGCGGGATCGGCTTCGGTCTCTTCGTCGACGAGGTCGGCAAGTTCGTCACCTCGGACAACGACTACTTCTACGAGCCGACCGCAGCCCTGATCTACCTGGTCACGGTGGCCCTCGTGCTGCTCGGCGAGGCCCTGCACGGGCGGACCCCGCACCACCCCGTCGAGTACCTGGCCGGGGCGGCCGACCATGCGGTGGCCGGGCTGGCCGGGGGATTCACCACCCGGACCAGGGCCGAGGCGCACGCCCTGGTCGACCGTGCCGGGCCGGTCCGGGGCGAGGCCGAGGTCCGCGCCCTGCTCGACGTGGCTGAGACGGACTCGTCCGAGCTGCCCAACCCCATCGAGGCCGTCGGACACGCGGTGGTCGGCCTGATGCGCCGCCTGGTCTCGACGAGCTGGGCACCGTGGCTCACGGTCGGGGTGCTGCTGCTCTCGACGGTCGGGACCGTGGGTCGTGGGGTGCTGGCCTGGGTCCAGGGCGCGCAGGTGCCTGCATGGATCGTCGTGGGGCTCCTCGTGAGCGCAGCGATCGGCACCGGGTTCGCAGCACTGGGCCTGTGGTGGGTGCGGGGCGCCCGCGCCCGCGGCTACCGCTGGTTCCGGCGGGCGGTGCTCGTCAACCTCCTGGTCACCCAGGTGTTCCTGTTCCGGGTCGAGCAGTGGAGCGCGACCACCGGGCTGATCGTCGACCTGCTCCTGCTGGGCCTCGTCGCGGCCGAGCTGAACCAGATGAGCGAGGCGGGTCGGCTGCCCGGGCCTGCCCGTCGTCGGGGGAGCGGACCGTCCACGGACGCGTCGGATGCACGGGGCACCCCCTGAGGTGGGGTAAAGTACAGGCGGCCCGCAAGGGCCGTTCGGGATGTGGCGCAGCTTGGTAGCGCACTTGACTGGGGGTCAAGGGGTCGCAGGTTCAAATCCTGTCATCCCGACAGTGAAAGAGCAGGTCAGAGGCCCGCACCGCTTCGGCGGGGCGGGCCTTTGCGCGTGGCGGGCGAGCCTGGTCGAGGTCCGCGTCGATGATCGACCCGTCGTGTGAGCGGGCATGACGAGCCGTCACGCCGGACCGCACCGAACGACCCGGTGTCTCCGCAGAGCCCGCAACCCAGCACCGTGGAGGTGGCCCGATGAACGCGCGCACGACGACCCGGACGATCGGCATCCTCGGGGCCGGCAAGGTGGGCACGGTCTTGGCCCGGCTCGCCGTCGATGCCGGGTACCGAGTGCTCGTCGCGGGGTCGGGTGACCCCGCCAAGATCACCCTCACGGTCGAGGTCCTGACGCCCGGGGCCATCGCCGTCCGGGCCTCGGACGCCGCGCGGGAGGCCGACGTCGTGATCCTCGCCCTCCCGCTCAGCAAGTACCGCGCCCTGCCGACCGAGGAGCTGCGGGGCACGCTCGTCATCGATGCCATGAACTACTGGTGGGAGGTCGACGGCCCTCGCGAGAGGCTCCTCGAACCCGGGATCTCGTCCAGCGCCCTCGTGCAGGGGCTCCTTGACGGTGCCCGCGTCGTCAAGGCCTTCAACCACATGGGCTACCACGACCTCGCGGACGAGGCGCGTCCCGACGGGGCGACCGGACGCAAGGCGATCGCGGTCGCCGGGGACACCGAGACCGACGTCGCGCAGGTCGCGGCGATCGTCGACGACCTCGGGTTCGACCCGGTGCACATCGGACCCCTCGCCGCGGGTGTCGTGCTGGAGCCGGGCAGCCCGTCGTTCGGTGCCAACGTCGACGCCGCCGAGCTCCGTCGCCTGACCGGGGCTGGTGCGTCGAGGCCGTAGCCGAGGGACGTCCGGCTGCCGCGGCCGGGACGCGAGGCCCGCCGCGTCCAACCATGGGACGAGTGAACCGAGGTAAGGCTTACCTGAGTTATCGTGGGCCGCTCGACCCGACATCCGAGGAGTTCCCTGTGCGCCGTCCCCACCTGCTCGCTCCCGTCATGGCCGCGACCCTCCTGACCTCGCTCGCCGCCTGCAGCACGTCGGAGAGCACCACCGGCAGCGCCCCGGACGAGACGGCCGGCGCGGCGGCCGAGGAGGGGACGCTCCTCATCTACTCCGGACGGAACGAGAACCTCGTCGAGCCGCTCCTCGAGCAGCTCGAGGACGCGGTGGGGGTGGACGTCGAGGTGCGGTACGCCTCGACGAGCGAGCTCGCCGCCCAGCTCCTCGAGGAGGGCGACGCGAGCGAGGCGGACATCTTCTTCGGACAGGACGCCGGTGCTCTCGGGGCGCTCGCCAAGGCCGGGATGCTGGCCGAGCTCGACGAGTCGGTGACCGGCCTGGTCCCCGAGACCTACCGGGACGCCGACGGCCGCTGGGTCGCGACGTCCGGCCGGGCCCGCGTGCTGGCCTACGACCCCGAGCAGGTCCCGGAGATCGAGGACATCACGGAGATCGACCAGCTTCTCGAGCCCGAGTACGTCGGCGCGGTCGGCTACGCGCCCTCCAACGCGAGCTTCCACGCGTTCGTCACCGCCCTGCGCATCGAACGCGGTGAGGACGGGGCCCGGCAGTGGCTCGAGGACTTCGCGGCCCAGGACCCGCAGGCGTACGAGAACAACAACGCCGTGCTCGACGCGGTGGACGGCGGGCAGGTCGCCCTGGGCCTGATCAACCACTACTACTGGTTCCAGAAGGTCGCCGAGCTGGGCGAGGACGGGGTCTCCGCCGAGATCCACTTCCTCGACAACGACGACCCGGGCGCCCTCGTCAACGTGGCCGGCGCCGGCGTCCTGGCCTCCACGGACATGCCCGAGGCGGCCGCCGAGGCGATCACCTTCCTGCTGTCGGACGACGCCCAGCAGTACTTCGCCGACGAGACCGCCGAGTACCCGGTCGTCGAGGGCATCACGAGCTCGACCTTCGAGCTCGAGCCGCTCGCCGAGCTCGACTCGCACCAGATCGACCTGAACGACCTCGACTCTCTCGAGGAGACCCTCGGGCTGCTCGACGAGGTGGGCCTGACCTGAGCGCGGCGTCGGTCTTGACGAGGAGGGCCGGCCGCTCGAGCGCCGAGCGGCCGCCGGCCCTCCTCGTCGTGCCCGCGCTCCTGGCCGCCGCCGTCGCCGTGCTGCCCCTCGGGTACTTGGCGATCCGTGCCGGCGAAGGAGGACTGGGCACCGCGGTCGAGGTGCTCGTGCGCGAGCGCACCTTCTGGCTCGTGTTCCGCAGCCTCGGCCTGACGGCAGCCGTCACCTCGGCCTGCCTCGTGATCGGCGTGGGGCTCGCGTGGCTCACCACCCGGACCGACCTGCCCGCTCGCCGGACCTTCGGTGTCGTGGCGGCGCTCCCGCTCGCCGTCCCGAGCTACGTGGCCGCCTACGCGTGGATCTCGGCCTTCCCGGGGGTGGCGGGCTTCTGGGGGACGTTCCTCGTGCTGACCGCGTGCACCTACCCCTACGTGTACCTCCCGGTGGTCGCGGCGCTACGACGCTCCGACCCGAGCCTGGAAGAGGTCTCGCGCTCGCTCGGGCGCTCCGCCCGGGCGACCTTCCTGTCGGTGACCGTCCCGCAGCTGCGCCCTGCGGCCGCCGCCGGGGCCCTCCTCGTGGCGCTGTACACGCTGTCCGACTTCGGGGCGCCGTCGCTGCTGCGCTACGACGTGTTCACCCGCGTGATCCACAGCTCGTACCGGGCGAGCTTCGACCGCACCCCCGCGGCCATCCTCGCGGTCCTGCTGGTGGTGATCACGGTGGCCATCACCGTGGCAGAGTCCCGGTCCCGCAACCGCGGCGGCACCGCCCGGCTCGGTGGCGGTGTGGTGCGGCCGGCGGCGGCGGTTCCGCTCGGTCGGCTACGCCCGGTCGCCGTCGGGCTCTGCCTCGCCGTGGCAGCGGTCGCCCTCGCCTTCCCCACCGGGTCGCTCGGCTACTGGTTGGTCCGCGGGTCCTCCGCCTCGCTCGACCTCGACCGCCTGGTCAGCGCCGCCACGTCGACCGTCGGCGTCTCGCTCCTCGGCGCCGTGGTCACCACCGCCCTGGCCATCCCGGTGGGAGTCCTCGCCGCGCGGTACGGGACCCGGACGGTCCGGCTCGTCGAGCACGCCGCGTACGCCGGCCACGCCCTGCCAGGCATCGTCGTGGCCCTGGCTCTCGTGTTCTTCGGCATCCGGTTCGCTCAGCCGGTCTATCAGGAGACGCCCCTGCTGGTGCTCGCCTACGCGGTGCTCTTCCTGCCGGTCGCGGTCGGGGCCGTGCGGGCCTCCGTGGCGCAGAGCCCGCGCCGTCTGGAGGAGGTCTCGCGCTCTCTGGGCGCCGGCGTCTGGACGACCCTGCGCCGGGTGACCCTGCCGCTCGCCGGGCCGGGTATCGCGGCGGGGGCGGCGCTCGTGCTGCTGACCTGCATGAAGGAGCTGCCGGCCACCCTCCTGCTCCGCCCGACGGGCACCGACACCCTCGCCACCCGCTTGTGGACGGAGACCGGGGCCGGCGCGTACGCCGCCGCAGCGCCGTACGCTGCGATGCTGGTGCTGCTGGCTGCTGTCCCCACCTTTCTGCTGACCTACGCCCAGACCCGCCGCGCAGCGCAGTCCACCGAGGACGTCGACCCCCAGGACCTCATGGAAGGAGGCTCGCGATGAGCCTGCTCGAGGTGCGCGGAGTCACCAAGGCCTTCAACCGGACCCCTGTGCTCCAGGGTGTGGACCTGGATGTCCCCTCGGGTGCCCTCGCGGCGGTCCTCGGCCCGTCCGGCTGCGGCAAGACCACCCTGCTGCGCGTCATCGCGGGCTTCGAGCGTGCGTCCGGCGGGACGGTCACCGTCGGTGACCAGGTCCTGGCCGGACCCGGACGGCACGTCGCCCCCGAGCGGCGTCGGGTCGCCGTGGTGCCGCAGGAAGGCGCGCTCTTCCCGCACCTGTCCGTCGCAGGCAACGTGGCCTACGGCCTGCCGCGCTCGGCCCCGCTGCGGGACCGTCGCGTGGCCGAGCTCCTCGAGCTCGTGGGTCTGCAGGGCTACGGGCAGCGGATGCCCGCCGAGCTCTCGGGCGGTCAGCAGCAGCGCGTCGCGCTCGCCCGCGCGCTCGCCCCCGACCCTGTTGTGATCCTGCTCGACGAGCCGTTCTCGGCCCTGGACGCCGGCCTGCGCGCGAGCGTGCGCGCCGACGTCCGCAGCGCCCTCCACGCCTCGGGCTCCACCGCGGTGCTCGTCACCCATGACCAGGAGGAGGCGCTCTCCACCGCCGACGTCGTGGCGGTGATGCGCGAGGGCCGGGTGGTCCAGTCCGGGACGCCGCAGGAGATCTATCGCACGCCCCACGACATCGACGTCGCGCGCTTCGTCGGGGAGGCCGTCATCATCCCTGCGACGGTGCGCGACGGCGTGGTGTGGACCACGCTCGGGGCCCTGCCCCTGGCGGGTGCGGCGACCGACGGGGTGGGGATGGCCGTGCTGCGTCCCGAGCAGGTGATCCTCGTCCCGGTGGCCGACGGCCTGCCCGCCCGCGTGCTCGACACGGTGTTCTACGGGCACGACGCCAACGTCATGCTCGAGGTCCGGTGCCCGGGCGACGTGCTCATGCCCGTGATGTGCCGCACGCAGGGGGACCTGCCGCGCAGCGAGGCGGTCGGCGTGAGGATCGTCGGGCCGGTCACGTGGTTCCCCAAGCGCCCGCACGACGTGATGCCGACCGGCGGGGAGATCGTCACCCCGGCGTGAGGACCGGGGTGCTGCGCGGCGGGCCCTCCAGCAGGCTGTGGGCGAGCAGCGTGGAACCGGCGACGGCAGCCGGCATGGTCACCACGGCGCCGCCGGGCACGAGGAAGCACAGCTGGGTGGCCGCCCCGAAGCCGACCGCCCGCAGGCGGTGCGTCCGCAGCAGGCGGTTGCGGTCGCGGCGCTCGATCCCTCGGGCGATGAGCGCCCGGGTGGTCAGCTCGTGCGCGAGGACCCATCCGGTGAGCAGCACCCCGGCTGTCCATCCGAGCGCCGTGCCCACCAGCGGGACGAGGCCCAGCAGCCCGGCGACCACGGCGACCGCGAGGCCCCGGATCACCATCGCGATGCCGTCGACCGCGCCGCGCCAGAAGCCGGTGTCCCCCGAGGGGACGGTACCGGTCTCGGCCAGCTCCACGGCCCGCCAGATGCGGTCGTAGAACGGCTCGCCGATCGCCAGGGTGAGCGCGGTGAAGGTCACGACGACGACCACGACCGCCGTCGCGAGGACGAGTGCCTGCGCGACGAGCCCGACCACCCGCGGCCACGGGCTCGGCCACCCGGCGGCGAACCCGGAGAGAGCGTCCCCGACGTGGTCGAGGTTGAGCGTCAGCACGACGAGGAGCACCACCACGAGGAGACCCGCTGCAGCCGCAGGGACCAGGCCCCAGGCCATCGCCCGAGGTCGCCGCCGCCACATCCCCCACCCACGGAGCAGCACCCGGGCCCCGGCCATGAACTCGCTCACCGACGGGAGCCTAGTGCCGCCCCGCTGCCCTCCGTCGTCGTCGACGACCTGCCGGCGGCACACGCTACTCGGTCGCGGTCGGGTCCCCGCTCGGCTCGATCGGCAGGCTCTCGCCGTCCAGCAGCATCCGACCTGCCAGGGCCTTGGTCTCCACGGCGTCGGTGTCCCACAGGGCGGTGAGCGTCTCGAGGTCCTCGGCCGTGTACCCGGCGTCCCAGAACTCCTCGCGGGCAGCTTGCTCCTCGGGCGACCCACCCGGCTCGGCGGAGACAGCCGGAGCGAGAGGGAGCTGGTCGCCATCGAGGATCATCTGACCCGCGCGCGCCTTGGTCTCGGTGCCGTCGGTCTGCCAGAGAGCGCCCAGGGCGAGCACGTCCTGCGAGGTGTACCCGGCGCCCCAGAACGCCTCGTACTGCTCGCGGGTGTACCCCGCGGGCATCGCCGACCACTCGACGCCCACGGCGTGGACCACGCCCTCGACGGCGGCCGCGAAGCCTGTGTAGGGGTTGGCGGCCGCCGCAGCACCTGCACCGACGGCGACGATGGTCGAGGTGACCAGGCCCGTGACGACGACCCGGCTCGCGCGTCGCCCGAACGGGGTCACCACGGTGTCGCGATCCTCTGCCGCTGCCGCGAGGCGGGCAGCGATCCGCTCGGTCGAGGCGGCGGTCTCGGCAGGGGCCGGTTCGCGCGAGCGCAGGGCGGCTGCGACCCGCACGGCCAGCTCGTCCTGCTCGCCGTCGTGCTCGGGCCGGGGGAGAGGGACGGGCGAGGGAGTGGGGGTGGGGGTGTCGTGGGTCATCGTGTCTCCATCAGGGGCGGGTCGGTGCGCCGCAGGGTGGCGAGGGCGCGCGAGGCGTGAGAGCGGACGGTGGCGGCGGAGGTTCCGAGCACGGCGGCGATCTCGACGTCGGCGAGGCCCTCGTAGTAGCGCAGCACGAGCACGGCGCGCTGCCGTCCGGGCAGCTGTTCGAGCCTGCGCCACAGGGCGTCCCCCTCAGCGTGCTCGTGCGCCGGGTCGCCGACGGCGCCGCCGTGCCGCACGAGGGCCTCGTCCGCGGTCGGGTGGATCGTCCGGACGTGCCAGCGACGCCGCCACGAGAGGTGCTCGTTGGTGACCATGCGCCGCAGGTAGAGGTCGGGTCGCTCGGTCAGGGCGATGCGGTGCCAGCGCACGTGCGCACGGAGCAGCACCTCCTGGACCAGGTCCGCCGCGGTGTGCTGGTCACCGACGAGCACGGTCGCGTATCGCAGCAAGGCGGGCAGGTGCGCCCGGACCAGCCCGTCCAGGGTGTCCGCGCCGTCGGCGGGGTCGGCCGCCCCGGCCGCAGTCTCGGCGTCGTGGGCAAGTCGGAGGCCAAG
>NZ_JALPKN010000109.1 GCF_023630195.1 Actinotalea sp. C106
CCCTCGGCCCCGACCCGCACCGCATCGGGGTCGGTCGCCGTGCACGGCGCCCGGGCGCGCGTGGCCCGCGGTGGACGGATCTGGGTCGAGGGCAAGCACGACGCCGAGCTCGTCGAGCGGGTGTGGGGTGACGACCTGCGCCTCGAAGGGGTCGTGGTCGAGATGCTCGACGGGGTCGACGACCTCGCCGGGGCGGTGCGGGAGTTCTCCCCCGGTCCCGGCCGCCGCCTCGGCGTGCTGGTCGACCACCTGGTCCCCGGCAGCAAGGAGTCGCGGATCGCCGCCGACGCGATGAGCGTCGCCCGCCCGGGCACGCTGCTGGTGCTGGGGCACCCGTACGTCGACGTGTGGCAGGCCGTACGTCCCGAACGCGTCGGGCTCACCTCCTGGCCGCGCATCGACCGCGGCACCGAGTGGAAGCGCGGGATCCTGGCCGAGCTGGGCTGGCCCGCGCAGAGCCAGGCCGACGTCGCCCGGGCCTGGCAGCGCATCCTGGGCACGGTGCGCGACTACCGCGACCTCGAACCCACCCTGCTCGGCCGCGTCGAGGAGCTCATCGACTTCGTGACCGCAGACCCCCTCCCCACGTGATGACCCGTTTCGCTAGGGTGCGAGAGCCGCACGGCGCAGCGACCTCCGCTGCGGCGGGCGTGCGCTCGTCCGGTGCCCACCGGTCCGTACCGAAAGGCCTCTGCCATGACTGATCCCAACACACCGCCGAACCCGCCCGGGGGGCCGAGCACGCCCCCGCCGGCAGGTCCGCACGGGGCTCCCGGGCTCTCCGACGCCGAGGTCCGCCAGTGGGCCGGCTTGGCTCACCTCGGAGGCATCCTCGGCTTCCTGCCCTCGCTCATCATCTGGCTCGTCTACAAGGACCGCAGCGGCTTCGTCGCCCAGGAGGCGAAGGCTGCCCTGAACTTCCAGATCACCCTGCTCATCGGCTACATCGCCCTCAACGTCATCGGCTGGATCATCCCGGGTCTCGGGCTCCTCGCCACGGTGGTGTGGGTGGTCGGCATCATCTTCTCGGTGCTCGGCTACCAGGCGGTCAACCGCGGGCAGGCCTACAAGTACCCCTTCTCCCTCGAGCTGGTGAAGTGACATGACGACCGACCCGTCCGCCCAGAACCCCGACCACGACGACCACCCGGGTGGCGCGACGCCGCCCCCGCCCGCAGGTGGTGGCACGCCCCCGCCTCCCGGGTACTCCGCACCGGGGGCCTACCCGCCCCCGCCACCCGCGGGCCCCACCTCGGGCGCCCAGCCGCTGCTGAGCGACTCCGACCAGCGGCTGTGGGCGACGCTCTCCCACGTCGGCGGCATCCTGTTCGGCTTCGTCCCGCCACTGGTCATCTGGCTGATCTTCAAGGAGCGCGGGCGCTTCGTCGAGGAGCAGGCGAAGGAGGCGCTGAACTGGCAGATCACGCTGGCGATCGCCTACGTGATCGGCTGGGTGACCAGCGTGATCCTCATCGGGATCCTGATCCTGGTCGCCGCAGGGCTCGCGGCGCTCATCTTCGGCATCCTCGCCGCGGTCGCCGCGAACAAGGGCGAGGCGTACCGGTACCCGTTCGCCCTGCGTCTGGTGAAGTGATCTCGACGCAGCGACCTCGACGGAGCCAGAGCCGGACCGCAGCAGACGTGCGGTGAGCTCCTAGCGGTGCCACGGGAGGGTCGGCCAGAAGGCCGGCCCTCCCGTCCTGCGTCAGGGCTCCGTCGGGTCGGGCTCCGTCGGGTCGGGCTCCGTCGGGTCGGGCTCAGTCGGTCAACGCCCGCACCACCGTGTCGGCGAGGAGCCGCCCGCGACGGGTCAGCACCACCCGGCCTCGGACGGCCGCGCGTCCGTCGAGCAGCTCGTCTGCGACGAGACCGGCCACGGCGGTGCGCGCGCGACCCGTGAGCGAGCCGAGGGCGAGGCCTTCCCGGATGCGTGAACCGAGCAGGGTCCGCTCGAGGCCGACCTCCTCCCGACCGAGGAGCTCTCTACCGGCTGCCGGGCTCAGCCCACCCTCCAGGCGCGACGCGTAGGCCCGTGGGTGCTTGACGTTCCACCACCGCACGGCCCGCTGCCCTGCTCCGACGTGCGAGTGCGCCCCGGGGCCGATCCCCCACCAGTCGGCACCCCGCCAGTACGCGAGGTTGTGCTGGCAGGCATCAGCAGGGGTCCGGGCCCAGTTGCTGACCTCGTACCAGGTGAGGCCCGCGGCCTCCAGGACGTCGTCCACGAGCTCGTACTTCGCGGCCTGGTCGTCCCCGTCAGGCAGGTCCAGCTCGCCGCGACGGACCTGGACGGCCATCTTCGTGCCAGGCTCGACGACCAGCGCGTAGGCCGAGACGTGATCCACCCCGCACGCGACCGCGGCCTCGACCGAGCGACGCCAGTCGTCGAGGGACTCCCCCGGCGTGCCGTAGATCAGGTCGAGGGAGACAGCCAGGCCCGCGTCCCGGGCCCACCGGACGGCCTCGGGTACCCGCGCGGGATCATGGGTCCGCTCCAGGGTCGCCAGGACGTGCGGCACGGCTGACTGCATGCCGAAGGACACCCGCGTGAACCCCGCGCCGGCGAGCCGGGCCAGGGAGTCCGGCGTCACCGAGTCAGGGTTCGCCTCGGTCGTGACCTCGGCGCCGGCCTCGAGCCCCCAGGTCCCCCGGACGTGGGCGAGCATCCGCACGAGGTCCTCGGTGGGCAGCACGGTAGGAGTGCCGCCCCCGACGAAGACCGTGCCGACCTCGCGTGAGCCCCGCCCCACCGCCTCGAGGGTCGCCGCCGCGAGGTCGATCTCACGCAGGGCTGTCTGGGCGTAGGCGAGCTGACTCGCACCGCCGCCGAGCTCGCTCGCGGTGTAGGTGTTGAAGTCGCAGTAGCCGCACCGCACCGTGCAGAAGGGCACGTGCAGGTAGACACCGAATCCCGGGACCTCAGGGGGGGTCTCGGCGACCCACCCGGGCAGGTTCCCGTCCGGCGGTGGTACCTCGCCGTCGGGCAGGGCCGGGCTCACGCCTCGACCCGGAGGCTAGCTCCGCGGGTCCGGGTGCTCACTTCTTGGGCTTGTCCTTGCCGCCGCTGTCGTCGGAGGACAACGCAGCGATGAAGGCCTCCTGCGGCACGTCGACCCGGCCGATGGTCTTCATGCGCTTCTTGCCCTCCTTCTGCTTCTCCAGGAGCTTGCGCTTGCGGCTGATGTCGCCGCCGTAGCACTTGGCCAGGACGTCCTTGCGGATGGCGCGGATCGTCTCGCGCGCGATGACTCGTGAGCCCACGGCTGCCTGGATCGGCACCTCGAACTGCTGGCGCGGGATGAGGTCCTTGAGCTTGCCGGCCATCATCACCCCGTAGGCGTAGGCCTTCTCCTTGTGCACGATCGCACTGAAGGCGTCGACCTGCTCACCCTGCAGCAGGATGTCGACCTTGACGAGGTCGGCTGCCTGCTCACCGGCCGGCTCGTAGTCCAGCGAGGCGTAGCCACGGGTCCTGGACTTGAGCTGGTCGAAGAAGTCGAAGACGATCTCGGCGAGCGGCAGCATGTACCGCATCTCGACCCGCTCCGCGGAGAGGTAGTCCATCCCCTGCAGGTCGCCGCGGCGGCCCTGGCACAGCTCCATGACGGCGCCGATGAACTCGCTCGGCGCGAGGATCGTCGCCTTGACGACCGGCTCGCGGACCTCGCCGATCTTGCCCCCGGGGAACTCGCTCGGGTTGGTCACCGTGACCACGGAGCGGTCCTCCATCGTGACCTCGTAGACCACGTTGGGCGCTGTCGAGATCAGGTCGAGGTCGAACTCCCGCTCGAGCCGCTCACGGATGATCTCCAGGTGCAGCAGACCGAGGAACCCGACCCGGAAGCCGAAGCCCAGCGCGACCGAGGTCTCAGGCTCGTAGGCGAGGGCGGCGTCGTTGAGCTTGAGCCTGTCCAGGGCGTCACGCAGCACCGGGTAGTCGGAGCCGTCGATCGGGTACAGGCCCGAGAACACCATCGGCCGGGGGTCGTGGTACTCGGCCAGGGCGTGGCCCGCGGGCTTGCTGGCGTTCGTGACGGTGTCACCCACCTTGGACTGCCGGACGTCCTTGACGCCGGTGATCAGGTAGCCGACCTCGCCGACGCCGAGCCCCTGGGTCCGGATCGCCTCGGGCGAGATGACGCCGATCTCGAGGAGCTCGTGGGTCGCCCGGGTGGACATCATGACGATCTTCTCGCGCGGGTTGAGCTGCCCGTCGACCACGCGCACGTAGGTGACCACGCCGCGGTACGTGTCGTAGACCGAGTCGAAGATCATCGCCCGGGCGGGAGCCTCGGCATCGCCCACGGGCCCCGGGACGGTCGCGACGATGAGGTCCAGCAGCTCGGTCACGCCGGCGCCCGTCTTCCCCGAGACGCGCAGGACGTCGGCGGGGTCGCCACCCACCAGACCCGCGATCTCCTCCGCATACCGCTCGGGCTGGGCGGCAGGAAGGTCGATCTTGTTGAGCACCGGGATGATCGCGAGGTCGTTCTCCATCGCGAGGTAGAGGTTCGCCAGGGTCTGCGCCTCGATCCCCTGGGCGGCGTCGACCAGAAGAACGGCCCCCTCGCAGGCGGCCAGGGAGCGGGACACCTCGTAGGTGAAGTCGACGTGCCCCGGGGTGTCGATCATGTTGAGCGCATAGGGCGTGGTGGTGCCGTCCTGCTCGACGGCCCACGGCATGCGAACGGCCTGGGACTTGATCGTGATGCCCCGCTCGCGCTCGATGTCCATCCGGTCGAGGTACTGGGCACGCATCGCACGCTGGTCCACCACGCCGGTCAGCTGGAGCATCCGGTCGGCGAGGGTCGACTTGCCGTGGTCGATGTGGGCGATGATGCAGAAGTTGCGCAGCAGCGACGGCGGCGTGGCCGCGGGCTGGATGCGCGACGTCAGCTCGGTGCTCGGGATCGGGGACAAAGCGATGGGCTCCGGGGATCGGGAGGGCACGAGGACAGGTCACCCATCGTCCCATGCCTGAGCTCGGCACGGTCCCACACCTGCCCGAAGGCGGGTCGATCCACGGCCGACGGGCCGCGAGTGGCGGGGCTGCGGACCAGGGGCGGGACGCTGAGCCGACGTGGCTCCCTCACGGCCCAGGCTGCTAGCATATGAGGACGCGTGTCCGCCCAGGTCGGCGGGCACTGATCCGGCTCCTCTCCGCGGGTGTCCCCACGCCCCAGTCCCGGCGCCGGACGCGCCCTCGACGACCTGTCCATACGCACAAGAGAGTTCACACGTGGCGAACATCAAGTCCCAGATCAAGCGGATCCGTACCAACGAGATCTCGCGGCTGCGCAACAAGGCAGTGAAGTCCGAGCTCAAGACGCAGGTGCGCCGCGTCCGCGAGGCCGTCGCCGCCGGCGACAAGGAGGCGGCGACGACCGCGCTGCGTTCCGCGTCGACCAAGCTCGACAAGGCCGCCAGCAAGGGCGTCATCCACGCCAACCAGGCTGCCAACCGCAAGTCGGCCCTGGCGAAGCAGGTCGCCTCGCTCTGACGAGCGTGCGGCTCCGCCCGCAGACGTGACGACGGCGCCGGCCCCCTCGGGGGTCGGCGCCGTCGTCACGTGCAGTCAGTGACCTGCCACCACGTCCGGTGGCGACACCAGCGCTGGCTCCCCCTGCAGGCCAGCGCTCGTGTCCGCCCCGGACGAGGTGGACGCGATCACGCCTCCGAGCTCTGAGACCCTGCTGCCTGCGTCGTGGCCGCCTGCCCCGGGGTGACCAGCGGGGTGGTCGTCGGGCGGATGCCGACCTCGCGCAGCGCGGTCTCGTAGGCGTGGGCCGCACCCTCGAGATCGCCGTGGGCCAGGAGGCGGTCGCCCAGCGCTCGCCAGACCGAGGCGGACTCGCGCCCTGCGGACATCATGCCGAGCATGTCCGCTGCCCAGCGGTAGGCGGCGTGGGCCTCGTCCAGAGCGCCCTGAGCGGCGAGCACGTCGCCGAGCAGGATGTGGCCGTTGCATCGGTCGAGTGTGGCCGTCTCGTCGAGCCGTCCGAGCCCCGCCCGAACGAGATCCTCCGCCGCGGCGATCTCGCCGAGAAGCAGGCGGGCACGCCCACCCTCGAAGTCGCACCGCGCGAGCTCCACCTCCGAGCCCACGAGGGTCAGGTCGGCCTGGGCCCGCCCGAGCTGCTCGAGGGCCGCCTCGGGCTCTGGGGCGTCCAGGCGGAGGAGGAGCCATGCGTAGTGCAGGCGCAGGCGTGGCACGTCCCGGCTGCTGGCCCCCTCACTCATGTAGGCGAGGGCACGCTCGGTCAACCGGCGCGCCTCGGCAAGATCACCACGCCCCTCGGCTACCAACGACGCGTTCCAGTAGATGCTGCCCCGACCACGCATCGTGCCCGTCTCGTCGGCGAGCCTGACGAGCTCGGCGGCTCGGTGCGCAGCGAAGAGCAGGTCGCCCCGCTCGTAGTAGGACCACAGGATCGTGGAGGCGAGCCTCAGGTGCTCGTCGGTCCCCGCGACGCCGAGGGTCTCGAGCTCGTGGAGCACCTGCTCCCCGAGCTCGATGCTGTGCCCGAGGTCGCCGGCCTCGTGGTAGGCCGCGACGAGGCTCGTCGCGAGGCCCGCCGCCTCGGTGGCACGACCCCGCTGCCGCGCCTCCTTGAGGAGCGGCTCGAGCACGGCGATCGACTCGTCGAGCTCACCGAGGGCCTCGTGGGCCTGGGCGAGGGCGTGCAGGGCCTCGGTGTGGTGCCTCGGCGCGATCGTCGAGAGGTCGAGGGCAAGGAGTCGATCCCGCGCCTCCTCAGCCGCGCCGTTCGCGAGAGCGAGGCGCGCGAAGCCGATCTCCAACCGGGCACGCTCCTCGCTCGGAGCCTTGTCCCCGTGGCGGAGGTAGTCCGCGGTGGTCCCCAGCCGGTCGGCGAGCACCGCGAGGGCCGCGTCCGTCGGTACTCGACGGCCGGCCTCGATCAACGAGATGTAGCTCGGCGAGAAGTCGTCGCCCGCGAGAGCGGTCTGGGACATTCCGGCACGGGTGCGCTCATCACGGAGTCGCTCGGAGAGTTCAGTCACAGTTGGTCACTCTAGCCTTGACATCGCCCTAGCGGGAGGGGCTCGGCGGCTCCGCAAGGGTGAAATCGTCAACTACTGCTTGCAGCAGCCCGTGCTCCCTATGGCGGTCACCGAGACGCCATCACCCGGGACGGGCAGTCCGACCACGGCGAGGCCGAGGGCCAGCAGGGCGGTGGAGACGATCTTCGTGGTGCGGTTCATGGGGAGCTCCTCGTGGGACGACGCAGTGTGTCACGACGACTATGACAGGATTTCTCCGTGTTTGCACCCCCTCTGACCTGGCTCTTTGACGCGATCATGAGGGACTTTTGAGCATGAACACGCAGAGACCGGGGCATATCCTGCGGCTCGTGGAGCCTCGCGAGAGACGAGGCTCACAGGGTCCAGACCTCAAGACCGGTACCCGAGTCACTCCTCTCGTGACCAGCACCCGTCGCGCGACCCACGCCCGCCCGTCCCGCGGAGTGGACGCGGTGATCAGCCGCCAGCGGCCTCGGCGACACGGAGCACGGCGCGCTCGACCGCGAAGACGGGATCCTTACCCGCCCCCTTGACCTCGGCATCAGCCCGGGCAACCGCCGCGATCGCGGTGGCGAGGGACTCCGGGGTCCATCCGACGAGCTCCTTGCGCGCCCGGTCGACCTGCCAGGGGGCCAGACCCAGGTCGCGTGCAGGGTCGAGGCCACGCCCTCGCGCCGCCGCGACCTTCGCCAGGAGCCGGAGCTTCGCGGCGAGGGCTGCCACGACGGGAACGGGGTCGGAGCCGGTCGCGAGGGCGTGTCGCAGGAGTGCGACCGCATCCCCCGCCCGGCCCGAGGCCGCAGCGTCCGCGACCTTGAACCCGGTCGCCTCGACCCTGCCCCCGTAGTAGCGGGCCACCGCCTGTCCGGTGATCACCCCGCTGGTGTCCGCCGCGAGCTGCTGGCAGGCCGCGGCGAGCTCGCGCAGGTCCGCCCCACATGCCTCGAGGAGTGCCCGGAGTCCCGAGGCGTCGGCCCGCCGACCGGCTCGGCGCAGCTCCGCCGTGGCGAAAGCGCTCTTGTCGGCCTCGCGCTTGATCGGTTCGCAGGCCACCACGACGGCCCCTGAGCCCCGGATCGCGTCGAGGGCCTTCTTGCCCCGCACACCGCCTCCGTGGACGAGCACGAGAACGACGTCGCTCGCGGGCTCGGCGACGTACTCGACGACCTCCGCGAGTGCCGCGTCGGTGGCGGCGTGCAGCTCGTCGATCACCACCACCCTGGGCTCGTCGAACAGGCTCGGGCTCACGACCACGCGAAGACGACCACCCTCGTACCCCGCAGCCGAGACCCGGGTCACCTCGACCGCGGGGTCGGCCGCACGAGCCTGGGCGAGCACGCGGTCGACGGCCCGCTCCGCCAGGAGGGTCTCCGTCCCCGTGACGAGGACCACGGGGGCCGGGGCCACCTCGTCCCAGGAGAGGGCCGAGCTCGTCGAGGGCGCGCTGCGGCGCGGGGGACGTGCCATGGCGTCAGCCTCCCATGAACCGCCGTCACTCCATGGCCCGGCGCCGCGCCGCCCGCAGGACGCCGACGAGCGCGCCCGCCGTGAGCACGGCGAGCAGGAGTGCCCCGCCCGGGCCCGCAGGCCATGCGATGGTCGCGCCCGGGAGGCCTGCGGCAGCCCGAGCGACCCACGCGATCCACGTCGCCGGGACAGCCGCGGCGTGGGTGAGCACAGAGCCGAGTGGTGGTGCCCACGGGGCCACGAGGGTCGCCAGGACCCCCAGCAGGGTCGCAGGAACCAGCGCCGGCGTGGCCAGGAGGTTCGCCGGCACGGCGTACGGCCCGACCACCGGCTCGAGCAGGACCAGGACCGGGGCGCAGACCGCCTGGGCAGAGAGGGGCACCGCCAGGAGCATCCCGCGCGGGCGGCCTGCGTCCAGGGCCCGCACCAGGGCCGGGGCCAGCAGGACGATCGCTCCCGTCGCGAGCACGGAGAGGATGAACCCGTAGGACCGCGCGAGCCAGGGATCGAGCACGACCAGCACCACGACCACGGCACCCAGGGCAGGAGCGGCACGAGACGGCCGACCGACCAGCAGTCCGACGAGGCCGAGGGAGCCCATCAGCCCGGCGCGCATCACGCTCGGCTGAGGGTGCACCAGCAGCACGAACCCCAGCATGGTGACCGCAGCGACGGCGACGCGGGCCGACCGCGGCGCCCCGGAGGTCGCGAGCAGCACCAGGACCGTGCTCGAGACGATCGCGAAGTGCGCCCCCGAGACGGCCGTGACGTGCGTCAGGCTCGCCGTGCGCATGGCCGCGTCGAGGTCCTCCGGCACCCTGCGCGTGTCTCCGATCGAGGTGCCGGGGACGAGCCCTCGGGCATCAGGGGCCAGCTCGTCGCTGGCCTCGAGCAGGGCGGCACGAGCAACCGCCACCCAGCTCGCCGGGCCCGCAGGTGCGGCGAGGACCTCGGGAGGCCCGCTCGCGCTGAGGACGCCGAGGGTCGCCTCCCCCGGCTCACCGCCCCGCAGCCGCCCCACAGCCCGGACCTGGGCCCCTCGCTCGACCCCGTCCCAGCTCGGTTCACCGATCACGAGGACGCTCGCTGCTGCCCGTCCCGCCCGGCCCCGGACCGTCACCTGGTCGACACGCAGGAGGACGCGCAGCTGCGGCGGGTCTGCCTCGGACCGCCAGGGGGACGCGACCGGGACGGGCTCGGAGGTCACCTGCCCGACCAGCGCGACGACCGCGCGCTCCTCGACCGATCGCGCGAGGTCTCCCGAGCTGCGCAGGTGCACCTGCGCGGCGATCGAGGAGAGGCAGCAGGCCACCGTGACGAGGGCGAGCCAGACCGTCCATCCCGGTCGACCCGGTGCCGCCCTGGGTCCGAGCGGCCCGGGCCTGCGGGTGCGGACCCGCCGGCCGGCG
>NZ_JALPKN010000010.1 GCF_023630195.1 Actinotalea sp. C106
CCGCCGCCGTGGTGAAGGCCTCACGAGCGGACCCGAGCAGTACGTCGGCGTACCGGGCGGGGAGCTCCGCGGCAGCGGCGACGGCCCCACCCAGGGTCTCCCCGGCGCTCGCGGCGGCGGCGTCAGGGACTTGCGCAGGCACGTCGACGCGGGCTCGGTACACACCGGAGAGCACCCCGCCGAGGGTCGCGACGCCCAGCGTGGCCCCGAGCTCGTAGGCGGTCTCGGAGATGCCTGAGGCCGCCCCGGCGCGCTCGGGGGGCACCGAGGCGAGGATCGCGTCGTTGGTCAGGGTCTCGGCCAGGCCCACGCCGGCCCCGACCAGCACGAAGGCGGCGACCACCACGCCTCCGCCGTCGCTCGCGGTGAGGGTCGTGCCCACCAGGTAGCCCGCCGTCGAGAGGGCCAGGCCGGCCGGGATGAGCAGCCGGATCGGCGCGACACGGGCCAGGGCCACGGCGACCAGTCCCATGACGACGGCGGCGAGGGCCCCCGGCATGAGGCGCAGACCCGCGGCGATCGGGTCGAGCCCGACGACGAGCTGCAGGTGCTGGGACACGAGGAACAGCAGCCCGGACAGCGCGAACACGCTCATGAGGTTGGCGGCCACCGAGGCGCTGAACACCCGCACGGTGAACAGACGGACGTCGAGCAACGGGTCGGTCGAGCGCAGCTGCCGGTGCACGAACACGCCGCCGACCACGGTCCCGAGCGCGAGGGCCCCCGCAGCCGTGACCGAGACGCCCCCGGTGGTGAGCCCCTTGATGCCGTAGACGAAGGGCAGCATCGCGCCGACCGACAGGGCCACGCTCAGCAGGTCGACCCGGCCCGCACCCGCGCGCCGCGACTCGGGCAGCAGCCGGGGCCCGACGACGAGCAGCACCGCGAGCAGCGGCACGTTGAGCAGGAAGACCGAGCCCCACCAGAAGTGCTCGAGCATGAGCCCGCCGACCATCGGCCCCAGGGCCGTGCCGGCCGAGAAGGCCGAGGCCCAGATCGCGATGGCGAGCCGCCGCTGCCCGTGGTCGAGGAAGACGTTGCGCAGCAGGGACAGGGTCGAGGGCATCAGGGTTGCGCCGAACAGGCCCTTGAGGGCGCGTGCGGCGATCAGCTCCTCGGGGCTCGAGGCGAAGGCGGCGACGAGGCTCGCGAGGCCGAACCCGGCAGCGCCGAGGAGGAGCAGGCGGCGGCGGCCGACCCGGTCGCCCAGGGTGCCCATCGTCACCAGCAGGCTCGCCAGGACGAGGGTGTAGATGTCGACGAACCACAGCTGTTGGGCGGCGGTGGGGCTCAGAGCGGCGGCGATCTGGGGGATCGCGAAGGAGAGCACCGTGTTGTCGATGCTGACGAGCAGCACCGGGAGCATGAGGACGCCCAGGGCCATCCACTCGCGGCGACCGGCGCGCGCGGGGGCGGTCGGTGCTGTGGTGACGGGGACGTGGCGGGCGGGCATGGTGCTTCTCCTGGCGATGGTCGGACCGACCGGGCTGCGTCGACCGGACCACTGTACCGGCTGGACGGTACAGCATCGCTAGGGTGGGTGCCATGGCTGAGACCCGCGACCGCATCCTCGACGCCCTCGGGACCCTGCTGCCCGAGGTGGGCCCGGCCGGGGCGACCCTCGAGGCGGTAGCCGCCCGGGCGGAGGTCTCCAAGGGGGGGTTGCTCTACCACTTCGGGAGCAAGGAAGCCCTCTTCGCCGGCTTCCTCGCGCGGCTCGAGGAAGCCACGGCCGGTGAGGTCGAGCGCATGCGCGCCTCGGCAGACCACGGCGTCGAGACGTACCTGCGGATCTCCTCGGTGACCGACGACCACTTCACCCGCACCTTCCTCAGCGCGCTGGCCCTGATCGGGACCGCCGAGGTCGACGCGGCCGCGACCGTCGCGCGCGTGCTGGCCACCTACCGCTCGGCTGTCGAGGAGTGCGTCCCGGACCCCGTGCTCGCCCGCCTCGTGCAGCTGGTCGGCGACGGCCTGTACCTCAACGCCATGGTCGGCTCCCTCGACCCCGCGGAGGACGACCATGTCATCGCCCGCATCGTCGCCATGACCCGCCCTTGAGCGCGGACGGGCTTGGGGGTGCCTTGCCCAGCAGGTGCCGAGCCGCTACGCCATGTGCTGTTCGCGGGTCTGCGCGACGTGGGCAACCAGTGCAGCCCGGACTACCTCGCTCAGCGTGAGGTTGCGCCCGCACCGCGCGCTGAGTTCAGCGCGGAGCCACTCCAGGTCGTCCACGAGGCTGTACGGCACACGCACCCGCAGGACTGGCGAGAACTGGCCGGAGACCGTCGGTGCGAGCGCCGGTCGGCCTCGTCGACGTCTCGCGGAAGCTCCGGGATCGCTGTCGTGCTCCGTCATCGTCTCCACGTTGAGCCCCCCCGATGGTGAGTGACCAAAGATATAGCGGCGTGGATCCCAACGTCCAGGCCTCGTTCAGTCATCGTCAGCCTGACCGCAGCATGCGCCACCTCCGTGCCAGCCGCGCCAAGTTCTGTGGCACAGAATGATCCGTGCCGACTCATTTTTGTGGCACTGCATGATTCGATGAAGCCCATCCCGACGGTGTCGAAGGTGTGCGACGCTCTGCGTGCGGCGCGCATCCGCCGTCGCGCAGGTGATGTCGAGGAGTCGCAATGAACCAAGCGTTGACGCCGCATGGTCCACCGAGGCAAAGGTCGACGAGGAGGCGGGGCCTCATTTCTGCCGCAGCAGTGGTGACCGCGGCCTTGTGTCTCGCCGTACCTACCGCGGTAGCCCAGGCCGATGAGGGGAGCCCGTTCAGCTACATCGGCCAAGACACTCCCAAGATCGCCGTGTATCCGTACTCGTACAACAGTCAGTGGCAGCCTGGGATGGACGCCGCGTTGGCAAACTGGAATGCCACCTATTCGCCGGTCAGCCTCACGAAGAAGTCGTCGTCGACCTCGACCGTGACCGCGGCGTCGTACAGTGCTAACTGGTACGGGTACTACCAAGCGTGTGGGGGGACCTGCTTGTACATTCGTCTCAACTCCAGGACGATTTCGAAGGACTCGGCCAATCAGAAGAACTACGTCACGAGCGTCCTGGTTCACGAGTACGGACACGCACTGAACCTCGGCCACCGTGACGGTCAGAGCTCCATCATGAACCGGCAGCGGAACCGCAACACGATGGTCAAGCCGTCATCGAGCGACGTCACTAACGTCATCAGGGCCTTCCCGTCATGGAACCCCTCGTGAAGCGGGCAGGCGTCCTGGTGGGCGCAGCGGCCGGGACGATCGGGGGTGGCCTTCTGCTCGTGGCCACCACCTCGGCAGGAACTGTGGCGCGACCTGATGCGCCCACCGACGGATCCGTCGTGACGTTCCACGCCGACTATCCCGAGTACGAGTCGCTCGCCGAGCTGGCGGTCTCCTCCGAGCTGGTCGTCCAGGTCGAGTTCTCGGGTGAGTCGCGTACCGTCCTGATCGCACCCGAGGCCCCCGAGGACCCGTCCGACCCACGGCAGAACCCGACACTCGGCGTCGACCCGGCCGTCCTGGCTGGCCAGCCGGAGACGCCACCGATCGTCACGACGGTCTACGAGGCGAAGATCGCCAACGTCATCGAGGGCCAGGCCCGTGTCGGGCAGTTGATCGAGGTGCAAGAGATGGGCGGGGTGCACGAGGGTATCGCCTATGTGTCGGACGACGACACCGAAATCGACACAGGCGACGACTACTTGCTATTTCTGAGTCAAGGGGCGTCGGGGCAGCCTTTCCAACTCCTCAACCCGAGCCAGGCGGCCTATCCTGAGAAGGTTGACGGCATCCCGCAGCCTCTCCCGGCGAACGACATCGGGGTGACTACGGAGGACCTGATCGAGTACGTAGACTGACGCAGAGATGCGAGAGGGGCCGACCCGCGCACGGGCTCGGCCCCTCTTCTGTCGCCTCAACCCTCGGGGGGTACCCATCCCGCGTCCCGGCACCGGGACATGAAATCCTCGACCTTGCTCACCCGGTCAGCCTCAGGAGCAACGGCAAGTTCGTTCGCAAGGGTGACAAGCGAATCGTCGTCTGACTCCTCGAGGGCGCTTCGAGCCATAGCTACTGCCTGATCAAAGCGTTCGTCCTCGCGCCCGCCGGTATCCCAAGCGTTGATCCGGTTGCAGGCGTCCTCTTCATCATCGGCCATCCCGCCAGTGCACCCGCTGGGGCCGAACAAGATGAACGGAATGAGCGCTAGCGCGATGGGCTTCCTCATCGTTCCAATGTAGCGGGTCGGATGAAGTCCTGCGAGACTCTTCGCGGTGCGGCTTCCTTAATGGTGCGTCGCCTCGCATGGTGGTGGTCGATCGGCGGCGACGTTGGACGACGCTCGAAGCCGTATCCGGTTTCCGGTCATTGGAGTGTGACCGCCACCCGAGCATCGTCACCGAGATCGCACGTTCCCGGCGGGCCCCGCCCCACCCCGACCGCCCCCGCCTCTGAGGCCCCCCGCGACGCGCCCTCGTGCCCCGCGTGGTCGCACATCCGCATCGAGGGCGCACATGCGCACGTGCGTCCTCGATGCGGATGTGCGAACTCGTCGACGGGGCGAGCGTGGACTGCGGTGTATCTCAGGGACGAGCTCGGGGCCCGCACCGTGGTGGTGCGGACCCCGAGCCCGGTGGTTCCTGGCTGGTCAGGTCAGCCGGTGACCACGGCCATCTCGTTGGGTGCGGCGGGCAGGTCGCCCGTCAGGAAGACCTCGCCGGTGGGGATGTCGACCGCGTGGACCTGCTGGTTCGCGGGGTCGGTCACGTACGCGGTCTCGCCGAGCACCTTGAGCGAGGGGTGGGCGGTCTGCCAGTCCTCGGGGACCTCCCAGGCGTCGATCACCGGGTGGCTCGCGACGACGTCACCGGTGTTCTCGTCCAGGACGTGCAGCGCACCGTCGGTGCCGAGCACCAGGGCCTCGCCCTCGGGACCGCGACCCAGGTCACGGTAGGTGTACTCGACGCCCTCGGGCAGGTGGATGACCTCGACGGTCTTGGCCGCGGTGTCGATCAGCGAGATCTCGTGCAGCCCCAGGCCGCCCTCGGGGTCGTGCTTGTAGTCGCCGAGGGCGATGGTCGAGTCCTCGGTGGTGAACTGGTTGCCGATGCGCCCGTACTCGTTCGGGCTGGTGACCTTGGTGATCTCTGCGCCGTCGTAGATGAGGACGCCGTCGTCGCAGCCCGCGATGACGACCTCGCCCTCGGCCACGGCCTCGCCGTGCACACCGGGGCACTCCTCGCTGCTGGCGATCTCGGTGCCGTCGGCGTCGGCGACGAGCATGCCCGAGCGGGAGTCCTCGTCGCCGATGGTGGTGACGAGGCTGCCGTCGTCGAGGCGGAACGCGAAGCCGTGGTGGGCCTCGGGGGTCGACGTCGTCTCGACCTCGGGCATGCCGTCGCCGAGCTCGGTCGGGTCGAAGAACGTGATCTCTCCGGTGGCGTCGTCGAAGAGGGTGGTGACGCCGCCGTGCGGGATGGCGTGGCCCGGGGTCTCGGCTGCGAAGACGACGTCGGTGAGCTCGGGGTCGGCCGTGTAGTAGTGGTCGTGGTCGCCGTGCTCCTCGCTCCAGGTGCCCATGTCGAGGACCTGGAACCCGGCCTCGTCGCCCGAGGTCGTCGAGACCAGCACGTGGCGACCGTCACCGGCCGGGTTGAGCCGGTTGAAGCCCGGCAGCTCGATGTCCGCGACGACCTCGAGGGTCAGGCCGTCGACGACGAGCAGCCCGCCGTCGTACGCGGTGACGACCCGGGGGGTCTGGGTGGCGGCCTCCTCGCGGCTCGAGCCTTCTTCGTCGTGGTCCTCGTCGTGGTCGTCCTCGTCGTCGTGCTCGTCCTCGGTGCTCACCTCGGCGCTGGCGTCCTCGGTCTCGGCCTCGGTCGAGCAGGCCGTCAGGGCCAGGGCGGGGATCGCGAGGGCGGCGAGCAGGGGGAGGGGGCGTCGGTGTCGAAGGCTGCGTGTCATGGGACGACCATAAACGATAACCATTCCCGTTCTCCAAATCCGAGGCTGCCCTGCTCGGCGCGGGGTTGGTAGGGTTGACCTCGTCGCGACTGGCGAACGGGTGGGTCACCACCAGGGAGCGACGCACAGCAGACTTCGGGTCGTACGCCTGGGCCCTTCGGTCACCACACCACGTGTGTGTGCCCGGACCTATCCCGGGATCCCCACACGCACTGCTGATGCGAGGAGAAGCCATGAGCTCCGACGTCATGAACCAGTCCCTGTCCGAGCTGGACCCGGAGATCGCCGCCGTCCTGGACGGGGAGCTGACGCGCCAGCGCGAGACCCTCGAGATGATCGCGAGCGAGAACTTCGTGCCGCGCGCGATCCTCCAGGCCCAGGGCTCGGTCCTCACCAACAAGTACGCCGAGGGGTACCCGGGCAAGCGCTACTACGGCGGCTGCGAGCAGGTCGACATCGCCGAGAACCTCGCCCGGGACCGGGCCAAGGCCCTGTTCGGTGCCGACCACGCGAACGTGCAGCCGCACGCCGGTGCCCAGGCCAACGCCGCGGTGCTGCACGCCCTCGCCAACGCGGGCGACACCATCCTGGGCCTCGAGCTCGCCCACGGCGGCCACCTCACCCACGGCATGAAGCTCAACTTCTCGGGCAAGCTGTACGACGTCGCCGCCTACGGCGTGGACCCCGAGAGCTACCTGGTCGACATGGACGTCGTGCGCGCCAAGGCCCTCGAGACCAAGCCTCGCGTGATCATCGCCGGCTGGTCGGCCTACCCGCGCCAGCTCGACTTCGCCGCCTTCCGGTCGATCGCCGACGAGGTGGGTGCGGCCCTCTGGGTCGACATGGCGCACTTCGCCGGCCTGGTGGCCGCGGGGCTGCACCCCAGCCCGGTGCCTGACGCCGACGTCGTCTCCTCGACCGTGCACAAGACCATCGGCGGCCCGCGCTCGGGCTTCATCCTCTCCCGCGAGGAGCACGCCAAGAAGATCGACTCGGCGGTGTTCCCGGGCCAGCAGGGCGGCCCGCTCATGCACGTCATCGCGGCCAAGGCGGTCGCCTTCAAGATCGCGGCGACCGAGGGCTTCAAGGAGCGTCAGCAGCGCACCCTCGACGGGGCCCGGCTGATCGCCGAGCGGCTCGGCGCGGCCGACGTCGCCGGTGCCGGTGTCTCGGTCCTCACCGGGGGCACCGACGTCCACCTCGCCCTCGTGGACCTGCGTCACTCCGAGCTCGACGGCCAGCAGGCCGAGGACCTCCTCCACACGGCCGGCATCACCGTGAACCGCAACGCGGTGCCCTTCGACCCGCGCCCGCCGCGCGTCACCTCGGGCCTGCGGATCGGCACCCCCGCGCTCGCGACCCGCGGCTTCGGCGAGACCGAGTTCCGCGAGGTGGCCGACATCATCGCCACCGCCCTGGTCCAGGGTCAGGGCGCCGACGTCGAGGCTCTCAAGGCCCGCGTCACGAAGCTCACCGACGGCTTCCCGCTCTACCCCGAGCTGGCCCAGTGAGCGGCCAGCAGCACGACGGGGCAGCGCCCGACCAGGGCAACGAGGGGGCCGGCCTGACCGACGTCGCCACCGCCGTCGGCACCGACGAGGCCCTGCCCCGGGGGGCTGTCGGGACGGCCGAGACGGCGAGCCCGAGCGGGACCGCGCAGGTCCTCGACGGCAAGGCGACCGCCGCGACCATCAAGGCCGAGCTCGCCGTGCGGGTCGCCGCCTTGCGTGAGCGCGGCATCGTGCCGGGACTGGGCACGATCCTCGTCGGGGACGACCCGGGCTCGCACGCGTACGTCGGCGGCAAGCACCGTGACTGCGCCGAGGTCGGCATCGCCTCGATCCGCGAGGACCTGCCCGCGACCGCGACCCAGGCCGACGTCGAGGCCGCGATCGACCGCCTGAACGCTGACCCGGCCTGCACCGGCTACATCGTCCAGCTGCCGCTGCCGAAGGGGGTGGACGTCAACGCCGTGCTCGAGCGGATCGACCCGCGCAAGGACGCCGACGGCCTGCACCCGACCAACCTCGGCCGCCTGGTGCTCCGGGTCAACGAGCCGATCGACACCCCCTTGCCCTGCACCCCGCGCGGCATCCTCGAGCTGCTCGGCCGGTACGGGCTGAGCGTCAACGGGGCCAACGTCGTCGTCCTCGGCCGAGGCACCACCGTCGGGCGCTCGATCGGCCTGCTGCTCACCCGGCGCGAGCACAACGCGACCGTGACCCTCACCCACACGGGCACCCGGGACCTGATCGCCCACCTGCGCGAGGCCGACGTGATCGTCGCCGCTGCGGGGGTGCCGGGGATCGTGCGCGCCGAGGACATCAAGCCTGGTGCGATCGTGCTCGACGTCGGGGTGTCCCGGACGGTCGACGAGTCCACCGGCAAGGCGCGCCTGGTGGGCGATGTCGACCCAGGAGTCCGTGGGGTCGCGGGCTGGATCTCGCCCAACCCGGGCGGAGTCGGGCCGATGACCCGCGCGATGCTGCTGGCCAACGTGGTCGACACCGCGGAGGCCGCGGTCGGCTGACGGTCGGGGTCCCCGGGCCTGGCCTGCTCTCAGGTCCCGGGGACCGGGCTCTCCTCGAGCGCGATCTCAGGGCCGTCGCGCTGCACCAGGGCCTTGACCTCCTGGATCCCTGACGGGATGGTCGGTGCGCGTCGGCCGGCCCGGTACGTGGCGGCGATCTCTGCCACCCGGTACGGGCTCAGGCGCCGCACCGCCAGCGGGCGGTAGTCGGCGTGCTGCACAGGGGACCACCACTCGTGCAGGGCGTCGCGCAGGGTCGGTCGGGTCATCCCGCCCAGGGAGATGACGGCCGTGCGCTCCTTGTAGATGCGCCGCGCGTAGGCCCCGAGGCCCGCCTTGCGGCGGTGACCGTCGCTGACCCGGAGCTCGGGGGCGAAGGCGATGGTGCCGCCGCGGGCGAGGGCGCGCCACGACCATTCCTTGTCCTCCGCGGCGGTCAGGTCCTCGCGGAAGGGCATCTCGCGCCAGGTGCTGGCTCGCCACGACGACCCGTGGTTGGAGAAGCCCCAGCGCGGGTAGCGCAGCACGTCCTCGGGTCGTTGGAGGTAGTACCCCTCGAGCTGCTGGCCGTCGGGGGTGCGCTTGGCGTAGTTGGTGCCGACGACGGCGGGGTCGTCGTAGTAGCGCAGGGAGTCCTCGACCCAGGTGCGGGAGTAGGGCACGGAGTGGGCCGAGAGGGCGAAGTGCACGGTGCCGTGCGCGGCGCGGGCGCCGAGGTTGAGGGCGCCGCCGTAGGAGAAGTCCTCGGGCGGGATCTCGATGACCTGGTCCGCGAGGCCGAGCGCGATCTCCAGGGTGCCGTCGGTGGACCCGGAGTCCACCACGACGATCTCGACCGGGACGGACTGGTCGCGCACGGCGCGCAGGGTGCGCTCGATCGTGTCGGCCTTGTCCTTGGCGCGCACGATCACGCTTGCCGTCGTCGTCATGCGGTGCTCCTTGACCTCGGATCATCGGTGGGGTGGTGGCGCGGCTCCGGGCCCCCATCGTTCGCCCTCGGTCGGTACGAACTCTCTCGCCACGATACGGCCGAACGGGTGAAGTGCAACTGCGCGCTGCGACGGGCCCCGGTGACTTCCGCTGCCGGGTCCGGTCTGCCTGGGGGACAGCACCGACGAGCGAGGAGTTCCGATGGGCATCGTCCGACCGCACCTGTGGTTCCACAGCGGCGCCGAGAAGGCCGCCGCGTTCTACGCCTCCGTCATCCCGAACTCCGAGGTGACCCGCGTGACCCCCGCGCCGCCGGGCGGGGTTCCGGGGCGAGCCGAGGGGGAGCCCTTCATCGTCGACTTCACCCTGGACGGCATGCCGGTCACCGCGATCAACGCCGGACCGCACCTGACTCTGGACGAGGCGTTCTCGATGTACCTGACGTGCGAGGACCAGGCCGAGGTCGACCACTACTGGGAGGTGCTCGCGGCCGATGGCGGGGAGCCCGGTCGGTGCGGGTGGCTCAAGGACCGCTTCGGGTTGTCCTGGCAGGTGATCCCGCGCCAGCTCGACGAGATCATGACCAGGCCCGATGCCGAGGGGGTGGGGCGGGCCACGGCCGCGATGCTGACCATGACCAAGCTCGAGATCGAGCCCATGGAGCGCGCGTACGCCGGCGGGTGAGGGGCCCGCGCCGTGGACCCTGCGCTGCTGGGGCCGATCAGGGTCACGATGTGACCCACATCGACCCCACTCCACGCTGGGTGCCCGTGCCTGCCCGGCCGCGCACCCCGGCGGCACGATCGGGGTTGATCGGGGTCACCATCTGACCCCGATCAACCCCGGTCCTGGGCGGTCGGGGTGGTCCGTGTGGCTGGCGGTGCCGTTCGTGCCCTGTCGGTGGCGTGAGGTTGGATGGCTGGGTGCTGACGATCGCTACTGCCAACGTGAATGGGATCCGTGCCGCCTTCCGGCGAGGGATGGGGGACTGGATCGAGGCCCGCAAGCCTGACGTCCTCCTGCTGCAGGAGGTGCGCGCCCCGCAGGAGATGGTCGGCGACTTCCTGCCCGCCGGGGAGTGGCACCTCGCCCATGACGAGTCCGAGATCAAGGGCCGTGCCGGGGTGGCCATCGCCTCGCGGCTGCCGATGAGCGCGATCCGCATCGGGCTGGGCCAGGGCGTTCCCGTCAACACGGGGCGGTGGGTCGAGGCCGACCTCGAGCTGCCCGACGGCGGGACGCTCACGGTCGTCTCGACGTACATCCACTCGGGGACCGTGGGCACGCCGAAGATGGACGAGAAGTACGCCTTCCTCGAGCTGGTGAGTGCGCGGCTCGCCGAGCTCCGGGCCTCGGGCGCCGACGTCGTGGTGGCGGGGGACGTGAACATCGCCCACCAGAACATCGACATCAAGAACTGGAAGGGCAACCTCAAGGCTGCTGGCTTCCTCCCCGAGGAGCGCGCCTACCTCGACCGCTGGTTCGGTGACGGCTGGGCGGACCTCGGCCGCCGTCTCGGTGGAGACGGCCCTGGGCCGTACACCTGGTGGTCCTGGCGCGGGCAGTCCTACGTGAACGACGCCGGGTGGCGCATCGACTACCAGCTCGCCACCCCGGAGCTCGCCGAGCGCGCACTCAAGGCCGAGGTCGACCGCGCCCCCACGTACGACGAGCGCTGGAGCGACCACGCCCCGCTGCTGGTCAGCTACGACCTCTGAGAGGCCGGCCGCCCGACTCGCCACAGGAACTACCTTGCGCTGCATGACACCTGCAGTGCAAGGTAGTTCCTGTGGCGAGCGACGGAGGCGGTGAGCGAGGGTCCCGACTGCTGCGCGGGATCCTCGACGCCTGCCTGCTGGCCCTGGTCGCCGAGCAGGACCGCTACGGCTACGAGCTCGCCGCGGCGTTGCGCGAGGCCGGGCTCGGCATGGTGCGCGACGGGTCGATCTACCCCTTGGTCTCGCGACTCGAGGCCAAAGGTCTGCTCGACAGCTACGTCGCGCCGTCCACCAGCGGACCGGGCCGCCGCTACTACCGCATCACCGATGCCGGCCGGCGTGAGCTGTGGGAGGCACGCACGACCTGGAAGCAGGTCGCCACCGGGGTCGACGCGATCCTGCACGTGAGCAGACAGGGGGACTGATCGTGGAACCACGGCCGCGCCGCAGCTACGGCGCCGAGATCGACGTGCAGATCGAGCGGATCGACCGCTACTGGTCCAAGCGCGACCTGACGACTGCTGAGCGCTACGAGCGGCTCGACGAGCTGCGGGAGCACCTCGAACGGGCAGCGGCCGAGGGGCGGTCGCCCGAGGAGGTGCTGGGGCCGGACCCGGTCGCGTTCGCGGCGGAGTGGGATGCGGCGCGGCGCCCCTACTCGTGGGCGGGCGCGGTGATGATCTTCCTCGGCACGCTCCTCCTGTCGGTCGGGGCCTACGCGCTGATCCTGCGCGTCGTGCCCTGGGGCGAGGGGGACCGCGTCCCGGGTGACTCGCTCGTCGTCGGCGTGGCTGTCGGCGTGGCCTTCGGCGTCTTCGGCGCGGCTCAGGACGCCTTCCGTGCGTATCGCCACCGGTTCTCGCGCCGCTCGGCGCGGGTGGGCGCCGTGCTCGGCGGGCTGCTGCTCCTTCTCGGGCTCGGGCTCGTCTGGACGCTGCTCCGCGGCACCGGGATCTCGGTGCCGTGGCCCGCGGCGGTCGTGCTCATCGTCCTCGGCGCTGCCCTGACCGCTCTGCACGTGCGGTGGTCGAACCGGGCCCGGGCCCGACGGCGCGGGGTGACGTCGTGACGGGGTCTCGGCCGCCCGAGACCGTAGCTAGGGTCCTGGATCAGGTGGACCGGGCCTGGCGCCAGAGCGGCGTCCCGCGGCCCGAGCGTCGGGTGCGTCTGGACGAGCTGCGCACGCACCTCGAGGACGCGGTGGCTGATGGTCGGGCTCCGCAGGAGGTGGTGGGACCGGACCCCGTCGCCTTCGCGGCGGAGTGGGTGCACGCTGATCGGCGACGGCCGGTGGCGAGCGTCGCCCTGCGCGTCGTGGGCGTGCTCCTCGTGGTGACGGGCATGCTGGCCCTGACGTACGTGCTTGCTCCGGATGATCTCGGAGGTGGTCGCCCAGGGCTGACCTGGAGCGCCCTCGTGTTCGCGCTGATCCCGCCCGCTCTCGTGCTGTACCGGGAAGCCCTGACGTTGCGTCCCCTGGGGCTGGACGTCCGACGCCGCAAGGACGTCGCGCTCGCTGGGATCATCGCGGTGGCCGTCCTGGGCGGGGCCGCCGGCGCGCGCACGTCCGACGCGCTGCTCCCCGTGCCCTACCCCGTCGCGTCCGGCCTCATCGTCGTCGGGCTCCTCCTCCTCGGCTGGGCCTGGGTGATGCGGCTGACGCCCCGGACCCGCCGACGCGTCTAGGGGGCGCCGTCGACTGCCGCCGCCGCTGCGTGGTCCGGCGTCGGGAGCTCTCGCATGCGGATCAGCGGTGACAGCACCACGGGCAGTGCCGAGAGCAGGGTGCCGGCCGCGGCGATCCACATCGTCGGGATCACGCCGAGTGCGGTACCCAGCCACCCGCCGAGCAGGCCGCCCAGGGGGACGGTGCCCCAGACGATGAACCGCACCGAGGCGTTCATCCGCCCCAGCAGCGCGGGCGGGCACAGCCGTTGCCGGAAGCTGACCTGCGCGACGTTGTAGACGACGACCGCGAAGCTGAACAGGACGCCGTTGGTGATGAGCGTGACCTCGGGCGGGATGCCGACCTCGGCGAGCGGGACGGCCAGCGGGACGAGCGCGAAGGCGGGCCCCATCGCCAGCGCCGAGACGGGGACGATGCGCCCCTCGCCGATCCACCGAGCGCACCGGTCGGCCACCACGGCGCCGAGCAGGCCGCCCACGGCCCCGGCGGAGAAGACGGCGCCGAGCCCGACCTCGTCGAGCTCGAGGACCCGCAGCGCGTAGATGACCAGGAGTGCGCTCGACACCGCGTTGAACAGGTTCCCGATCGAGGTGCACGCCACGATCCTGCGCAGCAGCGGTTGGCGGACCACGAACTGCAGCCCTTCGGCGATCTCGACACGCAACGGGCGCCGGTCCTCGCGCCGCGGCAGCACCTCCTCCTGCCGGATGCGCCCGAGGAACACCGCCGAGGCCAGGTAGGTCACCACGGTCACGCCGATCAGGGCGGGTGCCGAGATGACCCGCAGCAGCGCGCCGCCCGCTGCGGGTGCCGCGACCATCGCGACCGAGTGCGTCGCCTGCAGCTTGCTGTTGCCCTCGGAGATCCGGTCGAGCCCCACCAACCCGGGCACGTAGCTCTGGTGCGCGACGTCGAAGAACACCGTCGCGGCGCTGAGCACCAGCCCTGCGGCGTACAGCAGGGGCATCGAGGCGTGGCCGGCCAGGGCGAGCGCCACCACCACCGCCAGGACGGCGGCGCGGACGAGGTCAGCGACGATCAGCGTGCGGCGCTTGCGCATCCGGTCCACCCACGCCCCGGCGGGCAGGCCGATGACCAGGAAGGCTGCGGTCTGGGCGGCGTTGAGGGCCCCCATCTGCCACTCGGTCGCGGCGAGGTGGGTGACGGCATAGACGGGCAGGGCCAGGCCCGTGAGCTGGGCGCCGAACTGCCCGAGCGCGTCGCCGATCCACAACTGGCGGAAGTTGCGGTGGAAGGCGAGGGACCGTGGCCGGGGGGTGGGCATGGCGGCAGCATGGCGGGAGTGATTGGGAACTGTCAATCAGTTTGTAGGATGGGGCCCATGTCCGACGTCGAGGACGGCCCGCCCGTCACGGAGGCCGCGACCGAACGCGTCCCTGGGGCCTCCGAAGCCTCCGAGCGCGAGGCTGACGCCGACGCCCGCGCCCTGGCCTCGGTGCTGCGCATGCGCATCCTGCGGCTGTGCCTAGACCAGGCGCTGACCAACAAGGAGATCGCGGAACGGTTGGGACGTCGACCGGCGACCACCTTCCACCACGTGCGGACCCTCGCCGAGCGCGGCTTCCTCGCGGCGCAGCCCGAGCGGCGCGGTGCGCGGGGTGCGCGCGAGGTGCCCTACCGGGCGACCGGGAAGTCCTGGCGCATGCCTCGGGTACCGGGCACCACCCGCGTGCTCATCGACACCTTCCTCAGCGAGGTCGCCGAGCTCGAGGACCCCGACGCCATGGTGGTCAGCCGACTGGGCCTGCGCCTCGACGAGGCGGGGTACGCGGAGCTGCACCGGCGGCTGGGGGACCTGCTCCAGGACCTCGCCGACCGTCCGGGTGATCCGGGCGGCACCCCCTACTCGATCTTCCTCGCCGTGCACGAGGATGTTGCTCGCCGGGAGACCTGAGCCGCACGGGGCGACGCGCCGCCGTCGGGCCTGGGGCGTGACCGGGCGATCACGGGACCTGGAGGTGGCTCCCCGAGCAGGGGGCCGACGCTACGGTGACAGGCATGGCGACGCCCCCGGACCCGGCCCCGCTGCCTGACGGGGCAGAGCCGGACCCCGCCGAGATCCCCTCGGATGGCGGCGCGTCGCGCACGGCCCCCGAGGTCGTCACGGACCGGCTCCTCATGCGCGGCTTCACCGACGCCGACCGGGGCCCGTTCGCCCGGATGAACGCCGACCCACGCGTCATGGAGCACTTCGTCGCGCCGATGGTCCGGGATGCGTCCGACGCCTTCGTCGACCGGATCCTCGACCACTGGAGCACGCACGGGTGGGGGCTGTGGGCCCTCGAGCGGCGGGACACCGGCGAGTTCATCGGCTACACCGGCCTGTGGCCCGTGCGGTTCGAGGCGGCGTTCGTGCCGAGGGTCGAGGTCGGGTGGCGCCTCGCTGCCGAGCACTGGGGGCACGGGCTCGCCACGGAGGCCGCCCGCGCCGCCGTCGACCACGCCTTCACCACCCTGGGCTGGCCCGAGGTCACGTCCTTCACCGCGGTCGGCAACCTGCGCTCGCAGCGCGTCATGGAGCGCATCGGCATGCGCCGCGAACCCGAGTGGGACTTCGACCACCCCGCGGTCCCCGTCGGCCACCCGGTGCGCCCGCACGTCTTCTACCGGCTCCGGGCACGGTAGTTCTGCTCCGTCGGCCTGCCTGAACGGCCCGAGATGGGGAGGCAGGCTCAGTCGTCGAGGGCCAGTGTGCGAAGGTCGCGCATCATCTGCGGAATCGCGTCCCGCGCCGTCGCGACCAGGAGATCGGTGTCGACCGACCAGTAGCCATGGACGATCCGGTTGCGCAGGGCGGCTGCTCGGTGCCAGGGAATCCCAGCCTCCGCCTGGCGTCTCTCCGCACTGACGCGGCCGGCTGCCTCGCCGAGAACGGTGAAGTTCCAGTAGAGCGCCTCGCGCACCGTGGCGTCGGCATCGATGCTCTCGGCGTCCTGGCCAGCGACCAGCTCGATGATCCGGACGCAAGCATCCGTCATCTCGGCGATGAAGAGGGCGTCACGCTGCATAGAGGGCGATGGCTTCCGCAGTGATCCGCTCGCGTAAGAGTGGGTGGACAGCGCGTCGCGCTATCAGGTCCACTGGGCGACCGAGGACCGCTGCGAGGTCTTCCGTCGCGTCGTCGATCTCCCAGCCGATGTGCCTTCCCGGAACGAGCTCGTAGAGCACATCGACGTCAGAGTCCGGTGTCTCCTCACCCCGTGCGACGGAGCCGAAGACGTCGAGTCGCGCGAAGCCATAGCGTCGACAGACGACGGCGAGCCCAGCACGCTGGGTCTCGTCAAGGATGAGCATGGTCAAAGGCTACCCACGTGGCAGGGTGCGCAACACTGCCCGCTCATCCGGCGCAGGCTCGAGCAACGACGACGTCGAGGAGAACGATGGCACCGGACGCGCGGCAGAGCGGCGAGTCGCGAGCGTCCCCATCGCGGAGGGCAGGGCTCGTGCTCGTCGTGGCCCTCGCCGTCGTCGCGGTGCTGATCGGCCTGTTCTGGGCCCTGCAGCGGCAGCTCATGTACCACCCGGACAGCGCGCCTGTCGGGGAGGTGGCCGACCGGGTCGACGGCGCGGAGGACGTCGTCCTGCGGACCGAGGACGGTCTCGACCTCGGTGCGTGGCTGGTGCCCCCGCAGGGTGCAGACCGGGAGACCGCCGTCCTGTACCTGCCGGGCAACGGTGGCAACCGCGCCGGTCGGCTCGACACCGCGCAGGCGATCGCCGCCCACGGCTTCACGGTGCTGCTGGTGGACTACCGCGGCTACGGCGGCAACCCCGGCTCACCGAACGAGGACGGGCTCGCGCAGGACGCCCGCGCCGCCGTCGCCCTGCTCCGCGACCGTGGCTTCGAGCCCGAGCGGACCCTCTACGTCGGGGAGTCGATCGGCACGGGGGTGGCGACGGGGCTGGTCACGACCGACCCGCCGGTGGGGGTGCTGCTGCGCTCGCCCTTCACGTCCTTCGCCGAGGTGGTCGACGGCCACGTGCCGTTCCCCGCCCGCCGACTCGTCCGCGACGAGTACCCCAGCGCCGCTGACCTGCGCGGCAGCGACGTCCCGGTCGCGATTCTCTACGGAGACGCCGACGACGTCGTGCCCCCGCACCTCTCCGCGGAGCTCGCCAGCCAGGTGCCGAACCTCGTCGACGAGGTCGTGGTGCCGGGGGCCGGGCACAACGACTCCCTGTGGTTCGGGGAGTTCCTCGCGGAGGCGGTCGTGGCGCTCGCGGACGCGACGGTGCCCGAGTGAGCGCGCCTGACGCAGCTAGCGAGCAGTGCCGGTGCTCCCGGACCCGTGCGCGAGGAGCCAGTCCATCGCGAGCGGCACGGCCTCGAGGACGGAGACGTGACCGTCCCGGGGTCGGAACCACAGCTCGGCGTCGGGCAGGGTCTCGACGAGCCGGCGGCTGTGCGAGACGGGGACGACGCGGTCCTCGCCCCCGTGCACCAGCAGCACGGGCGCGCTGATCGTGCTCGGGTCGAAGCCCCAGGGGGAGACGAAGGCGACGTCGTCGTCGATGAGCCCGTCGGGGCCGGCCGCCTCAGCTGCTTGGGCGTCCTCGCCGAGGGCGGACCACGTGCTGTCGAGGGTCGCCCAGTCGCGGGCGGTGAAGCTGGTGGGGTCGAACTCGTCTGTCTCGGCGAAGCGGGCGCGCGCCTCCCGGCCCTGGCGGGCGGCCCGGAGCGCGGCGTCGGAGGCCATGCCGCCGAACCAGTCGAACTCCTCGGTGAAGGGGGCGAGCCCGGCGAGGGTGACTGCGGCCGTCACGCGGTCGGGCAGCAGGGCCGCGCAGGCCAGGGCGTGCGGCCCACCACCCGAGGCGCCCATGACGGCGAACCGGTCGAGGCCCAGGGTCTCGGCGATGTGCTCGACGTCAGCGGCGGCCGAGGCGACGTCGCGACCCGGGCGGGGCGACGACGTCGCGTAGCTCGGGCGGGCGTAGGAGACCAGGCGGATGCCTCGCGCCTCGGCGGCGTCGACCAACGGGTGCAGCAGGGCGCCGGTCTGCGGTGATCCGTGGTGCCAGACGACGGTGACCGCGTCGAGCACCGGCGCCCCGGTGTCGTGCACCGAGAGGGCGCGGTCGTCGTGCGTCGGGACGGCGTGCTGGGTCGCCATGGGGGAACGGTAGTCCGGGGTCGGAGCGTCTGGGGCCTGAGCAAGGTCGGCAACCCGACACTGCTCACCCCCACCTGCAAGAGGGCGCTCGTCTACATGGCAGTGCTGCTGTTCCCGAGTCCTCTGGTGCGGCGGATGCACCGCATCCGCCGCACGATGCCGCCGACCGTCCTGCCCTATGCCGCCGCAACGCTGGCCGGATGGCCGATCCGCCAGCCGCTCCCGCGCCATAGCCTGACGCTCATGCGCACCGTCCTGGGAAGCCTCTGGTCGGAGCCCCGGCCACCCGGTGCGGGGGCGACGAACCGGCGCGACCTCTTCGTCCTCGCGTTGATCCCGGTCGCCGTCTTGGAGGGGGCGCTCCGCGTCGACCTGCCGGACAGGTGGGCACAGGTCGCGCTCCTCGTCGTCGTCCTCCCGGCGTTGGTGTGGCGACGCAGGCGTCCGCTCGCCACCCTCGCCGCCGCCGTCCTCCCGGGCTTGGTGTTCACGTGGGTCACGGGCACCTCCCTCGAGCTCGGCACATCGGTGGCGTTCCTGCTGCTGCCGTACTCCCTGGCGCGGTGGGGGTCGGGGCGCGAGGCTGTCCTCGGGTTCGTCGCGCTGCTCGCGTGGCAGACGGTGGCCCTCGCAGCGGAGGGCCTCTCCTCGGACACCGTCGGCGGGCTCGTCGTGCTCGGGGCGGCCGGAGCGGTGGGCGCTGCGGTGCGGTTCCGTGCCCGGTCGCGCGTGCGGACGCTGGAGCAGGTGCGGCTGCTGGAGCGCGAACGTCTGGCCCGGGACCTGCACGACACGGTCGCCCACCACGTCTCGACGATCGCTGTCCGCGCGCAGGTGGGGCAGACGATCGCGCAGACCCGGCCCGAGGAGGCAGCGGCCGAGCTGGCACTCATCGAGGCCGAGGCCCGCCGTACGCTCGAGGAGATGAGGGGCCTGGTGAAGGTGCTGCGGCGGACCGACCCCGACGACCTCACCCGGCCGGGACTCGGCGACCTCGAGCGACTCGCGTCGTCGGACGCCTCCGGGCTCTCCGTCCGGGTGCGGACTGACCCGCTGGACGAGGTGGCTGCCCCCGTCGTCGCCGCACTCGTCCGATTGGCCCAGGAGTCGGTGACCAACGCCCGCCGGCACGCTCGACGCGCCACCCTCGTCGAGGTCGACGTGCGCGTGAACGCGGAGCAGGTGCACCTGCGGGTGCACGACGACGGCGAGGGGAGCGGCCCGCGCGCCGCAGGCAAGGACGGGTGGGGGCTGGTGGGCATGCGTGAGCGGGCGTCGTTGCTCGGAGGGTCCTGTGCTGCGGGGCGTGATCCCGACGGCGGCTGGACCGTGACGGCCGTCCTCCCACGGCGGTGGCCGACGTGAGCATCCGGGTGCTGCTCGCCGACGACCAGCAGCTCGTGCGGACGGGGGTGCGCGTCCTGCTCGAGTCCCAGCCGGGGATCGAGGTCGTGGCCGAGGCGTCCAACGGGCAGCAGGCCGTCGAGCTCGCCCATCGGCTGCGGCCCGACGTGTGCCTGCTCGACATCCGCATGCCCGTGATGGACGGCGTGGAGGCCACTCGGCTGCTCGCCGGCCCCGGCGTCGCCGACCCGTTCGCCGTCGTCGTCATCACGACCTTCGACCTCGACGAGCACGTGCACGACGCCCTGCGTGCCGGTGCACGGGGCTTCCTCCTCAAGGACGCCGGGCCCGTGCTGCTCGGCCAGGCGGTCCATGCCGCAGCGGCAGGTGATGCCCTCATCGCCCCGAGCGTCACGGCGCGGCTGCTGCAGACCTTCGCCTCCGGTCGGCATGACGGCGGTGCGCGTCCCCCCGCGGAACCGCTGACGCCCCGTGAGGACGACGTGCTGCTGGCCGTCGCGCGTGGACGGACCAACACCGAGATCGGCGACGAGCTGTTCATCAGCCTCAGCACCGTCAAGACCCACATCGCCAGCCTCATGGCCAAGCTCGGGGTGCGAAACCGGGTCGAGATCGCGCTCTGGGCGTACGAGTCAGGCCGCCTGCGCGACAGTCGGTGACCTCGGCCGAAAGGACGAGGCGCGGCTCGGCCGGACGCAGACGGGTTCGGGCTTTGAGGCCGATGCCGAGGAGCACCCCCGACGACGACGCTCGGTGCATGAGCGACGTCACCGCACCGCCACGGTCCACCACCTCGACGTCCGCCCCCCGGGCCCGCTGGCCCCGACGCGAGCGCTGGCCCCGCCGAGAACGCTGGGCCGTCGCCGGCCTGCTGGCACTGTCGACGGTGCCTGTGCTTGCAGGTGCCATCCGGGTCGGCGAGCTGGCCAGTGGCCCCGCGATGACCGAGGCCAACGCGCGGTTCGTCTCGGACCCGGCGCCCGTCGTGGTCCACATCATCTCCGCGACGGTCTTCTCGGTGCTGGGGGCCTTCCAGCTCATGCCGACGTACCGCCGCCGGCACCTGCGCCGGCACCGGGTGACCGGACGCGTGGTCGCACCGGCGGGGGTGGTCGCTGCGCTGTCGGGAGTCTGGATGACCGTGTTCTACGCGACCCCGGTCCCGGACGGTGTCTCGCTCGCCGTCGTCCGGCTGGTCGTCGGGGTGGCCATGGCGGTCTTCTTGGTGCTCGGCGTCCGCGCGGCGGTACGCCGTGACATCCGGTCGCACCGGGGCTGGATGATCCGCGGCTACGCGATCGGCGTCGGTGCCGGGACGCAGGTGCTGACGAGTGTGCCGCTGCTGCTGGCCGAGGGGTCACCCACCGAGCTCCTCCGCACGGCGACCATGGCGCTCGGGTGGCTGATCAACGCGGTGGTCGCCGAAGTCATCATCCGGCGAGGTCGCATGCTGCGAGCCGGAGTGATCAGTCCTGTGGCGCGCGGGTCTCTCGCCCAGCCCCGGTAGCACCTGCCGCGGGAGGCCCCGGCGTAGGCATATGAGCCCGCTCCCCGTCCTGGTCGAAGATCGTCAGGATCTCCGCCGGTCCGCCGACCGCTCCCATCGAGTGCGGCACCATCGTCGAGAACTCGGCCGCGTCGCCAGCCTCGACGAGCATCTCCCGGTCGCCCAGGTACAGGCGCATCGTGCCCGAGAGCACCGTGAACCACTCGCGCCCGGGGTGGACGCGGTGGAGTTCGGGGCTGGCGGGGTGCTCGGGGGTGAAGCGCATCTTGGCGACGGTCACCCCGCGCACGGTGCTCTCGCGGGACATCACCCACGTCGTGATGCCGGCGCGGTGCTGGGGCTCGGGGCGGATGACGACGTCCTCGTCGTCGATGGCCTCGAGGAGGTGGTCGATGGTCGTGTCGAGCGCGCGGGCGATGGGCACCAGCTGGTCCAGAGCGATGCGCCGGTGACCGGTCTCGATGCGGCTCAGGGTCGACGGGCTGAGGTAGCAGCGGGCCGCCAGGGCGTCGAGGGACCAGCCGCGCGCCAGGCGTAGCCCACGGATCCTCTGGCGGATCACAGCATCGAGATCGAGTTCTTGCGGCATGAGCAAGATGCTATGCCTCGACAGCAAGGCGTGCCTAGCCTGGAGCCATGACTCAGCAGCAGCCTCCCCTCCCGACCACTGACCCCGCCCGCCACGACGTCGTCATCGTCGGTGGGGGAGCGGCCGGCCTCAGCGCCGCCGTGACCCTCGCCCGCTCCCTGCGCGACGTCCTCGTGCTCGACGCGGGCGAGCCCCGCAACGCCCCGGCCGAGGGCGCCCACAACCTCCTCGGCCGCGAGGGCACCCCGCCCCTCGAGCTGCTCGCCACCGGCCGCGAGGAGGCCCTCGCCTACGGCGCTCAGATCCGCCCCGGGCGCGCCTCCACGGCCCGCCGCACCGACGACGGCTTCGAGCTCACCCTCGCCGACGGAGACACCGTGACCGCCCGACGCCTGCTCCTCGCCACCGGCCTGGTCGACGAGCTGCCCGAGGTCTCCGGGGTGCGCGAGCTGTGGGGCAACCACGTGCTGCACTGCCCCTACTGCCACGGGTACGAGGTGCGCGGCCGCCGCATCGGCGTGCTCGGCACCAGCCCCAACGCGCTGCACCAGGTCTTCCTCCTGCGTCAGCTCAGCCCCGACGTCACCTTCTTCCTCCACGAGTCCCCCGAGCCCGATGACGACGGCTGGGAGCAGCTCGCCGCCCTCGGCATCACCGTGGTCACCGGGCGGGTCCGCGAGCTGGCCCGCGAGGGCGACTGCCTGCGCGCCGTCGTGCTCGAGGACGGGCACGCCTTCCCGGTGGACGCGGTCGCCGTGCAGCCGCGATTCGTCGCGCGCGGTGACCTCTACGAGCAGCTCGGCGGGACGCTGGCCGAGAACCCCATGGGCACCCACATCACCAAGGACGTCGCCGGAGCGACAGACCTGCCCGGGGTGTGGGCCGCGGGCAACGCGGGTGACCTCAGCGCCATGGTCGGCGCCTCGGCAGCCCAGGGCGTCATGGCCGGCGCGGCGATCAACGCCGACCTCGTCATGACCGACCTCCGCGCGGCGGTCGAGGCCCGCAGGTTCAGCGCTCGACCGTGAACCACAGCCCGTGCACGGAGCGCCCGGGCATCGGCGTGAGGGGGATCCGCGTCCCGCCGTCGTGCTGGAAGAGTCTCGTGCCATCACCCAGCAGCACCGGCGCCACGAAGACCAGCACCTCGTCGAGGAGCCCGGCCTCGAGGCACTGGCGTGCGACGTCAGCACCGAGCACGTTGACGTAGCGGCCCTCGGCGGCGGCCTTGGCCTCCTCGACCGCGGTCACCAGGTCGGTCGCGAAGGTGGTGCGTGGCGGGGCCACGGGGGGCGGGGCATGGGTGAGGACCACCGAGGGGCCCTGCCACTGACCCCCGAAGGCCCCCTCGGCCTCGGTCCCGGCATTCGGGTCGTCGCCGTCGAAGGTGCGCCGGCCGATGAGCAACGCACCGATGCCGGCCATGAGGTCCTCGACGTCGGTGTCCGGGGCGTCACCGTCCTGGGTGTCGGCGCCCGGCGCTTCCGCCTCGCCTGACGCCATGATCTCGCCCAGCCAGGACATGTCCCCGTCCGGGCCCGCGATGAACCCGTCGAGCGACATCGTCGCCGAGTACAGCAGCCTGCTCATCATCGAGCTCCGTTCCTCAGATGGTGGTCTCAGGAGGGTGACCGGCGTCGTCGCCGGTTCTCATCGGCGCCGCCACTGCGCCCGTGGGCCTGGCCCTGCGCTGCCGGTCCGCCGCGGCGTTGATCACCCCGGCGACCTCCTCGGCCTGCGGTGTGGTGATGACCCACCGGGTGCCGTCGGCCTTGGTGAGCTCGACGGCCTGGGAGCCCCGCCCGAGAAAGGCGTACCGGCCGCCCAACGGGGACATCCGCAGCCCCCAGCCGCCGAACTCGCCGAAGGCCGAGACGGTGATCGCCTCCGCGCCGGCGACCTCGGCGACGTGCAGCCGGAGCGCGTCGCCCAGGTACCACCGCACCCGCACGAGGTCCTCGTCGACGCTCAGGCGTGCGCCCCCGCCGATCGGGTGGGCCGGGACGCCGCGAACCTGGGAGCGGGGGAGCGCGGGGTCCGGAGGGTCGACCGCCAGGACCACCGGCTGCCGGTCCCGCGGTACGCGTGAGGCGAGCGCACCGGCGAGCACCGCGAGCACACCGAGAGCGAGCATGCTCCACAAGGTCAGTCGACCCGCTGTGCCGTCCCGCTGCACCGCGAGGCTGACGACCCCCAGACCGCCGAGGTACACCGAGGTCCCGATGCCCAGGCCGAGCAGCCCTCGACGCATCATGACCCACGTCCGAGCGAACCCGGCAGCGATGCCCAGCGCGACGCCCAGCACGATCGTCATCACCGCGACGACCACGGCGAAGCTGGTGCGCGAGCCGTAGCCGTCGGGCTCTCCCGACCAGTCCCAGTGGGTGGCGATCGGGTCGCCGAGCCCCTCGGACCACACCGCAGCGACCGTCAGGAAGGCTGCGGTGACCAGGATCGGGGCCCCGAGGGCCACGGCCATCGCGGGCGGGTCGAACCGCGGTCCGCGATCCCTGGTTGGCGCCTCCATCGCGCTACGTGCCCCCGCGCAACGCCGTGATCGGCTCGATGGCCGCGGCCTTGAGCGCCGGGTAGGTCCCCGCCAGCAGGCCGATGACCCCGCCCAGCACCGAGGAGCCGAGGACCACCCAGGTGTCGAGGATCGGCGTCCACTCCTTCGAGACGGACACCACGAGCACCACCACCACGCCCAGGGCCGAGCCGATCAGCCCGCCGAGCAGCCCGATCACCCCGGACTCCACGAGGAACTGGTTGCCGATGTTCCGGCGAGTGGCGCCCAAGGCCCGGCGCAGCCCGATCTCACCGATCCGCTCGCGCACCGACAGCAGGGTCACGTTGGCGATGCCCAACCCGCCGACGAGCAGGGCTACCGCCCCCAGGGCGAGGAAGATCGCGTTGATGTCCGCCTGGACGTTCTCCTGCACGGCCGACGGCGGCGGGGGCACCTGGACGCTCACCGACTCGGGGTCGTTCGGGGCGAGGGCGATGGGCACCTGCTCTCCCACCACGGGGCCGGCCCCGATCGCGATCCGTGCGTGGACCTCCTCGAGCGCTGCTAGCTCGAAGTCGCCGCGCGCGGTCCCCATGGGAAGGATCACGGCGTCGAGCAGATCGGTGCGTCGGGACACCTCACCGATCACGCCGATCACCGTGTAAGGGCGCCCGCCGATGAAGATCGAGGGCTGCCGGTCCACCCGGTTCACCCCCAGCCTGGTGGCCGCCCGGGAGCCCAGGACGACCACGCGGTCGGCTCGGGCGTCGTGCCCGGCGTCGAAGAAGCGGCCCGTGACGACCTGGCCCCGGACGGCCTCGAGCAGCCCGGGGGTGGCTGCCAGCACCTGCGGGCTGACCGTCGCGGCGGCCGCGGGGTCGTTGACCGGGACGGCCGTGATCTCCGCGCTCGCGACGTCGACCGCGCTGACGCCGCCGACGGCCTCGATCCCGGCGAGCCGCATCATGCGGTCCTCGACGTCCCACGGGATCCGACCGGTGGCCCGCTCTCCACCCTGCGTGCGGGCCGTCGCCGGCTCGACCGTCACCTGGGTCGAGGCGACGGCGTCGAACTGCCTCGAGATCTGACCGGCGGCGGTCTGCGCGAGCCCGACCGTCACCACCAGGGAGCCGATGCCCAGCACCGTCCCGACGATCGTCAGCAGCAGGCGGGCCGGCCGGGCACCGATGCCGTGGGCGGCCTCGGCGACCAGGTCCCGCACCCCGAAGAGGTCACCCGACGCAGCCCCGCCTCGGCTCGTCTCGCGGGCGGCGCGTCGGTCGGTACGGCGCTGCCGCAGCCGACGCCACGGCGAGCCGAGCCACGCGGGTCGACGACCCCGCCGGGGACCCCGGGCGTCGTCGGACGTCGACGCGGGAGAGGCGTCGGTCTCGACGTCCTCCGTGCGGTCCGTCACGACCTCGGCCGGGCTGCCCGTCACGAGACGACCGCCGTGAGGGTCCCGTCGGCGATGCGCACGCTGCGCTCGGCCCGGCGGGAGACCGCCGCGTCGTGCGTGATGACCACCAGGGTCAGGCCGTCGGCGTGCAGCTCGTCGAACAGGTCGAGCACCCCGGCCGAGTTCTCCGAGTCGAGGTTGCCGGTGGGCTCGTCGGCCAGCAGCACGTGCGGCTGGGTGATCACCGCCCGGGCCACGGCCACCCGCTGCCGTTCGCCGCCCGAGAGCACCGTGGGCATGAACTCCAGGCGGTGGCTGAGCCCCACCCGGTCCAGGGCCGCGAGGGCGCGGTCACGACGTTCGACGCGCGGCACCCCGCTGTACAGGGTCGCGAGCAGCACGTTGTCGAGCACCGAGCGGTGCGGCAGCAGGTGGAAGGACTGGAAGACGAAGCCGATGCGCCCGCCCCGCAGGGCTGCCCGCTCGTCCTCGGTGGCCTCGGCCGTGCTCACGCCGTCGAGCAGGTAGTCCCCTGAGGTCGGGCGGTCGAGCAGCCCGAGGATGTGCAGCAGGGTCGACTTGCCCGACCCCGAGGGCCCGACGATCGACACGTACTCGCGCGCCCCGACCCGCAGGTCCACCGAGCGCAGCGCCTCGACCGGGGGAGTGCCCGGGAAGGACCTCCCCAGCCCGCGGAGCTCGATGACCGGTGGCGGTGGACCCGTGGGCTCCTCGCTGGGGGCCGGGTCGGTGAACACCTCGAGGACCGTCACCCCTCGGCCTCGTCCTCGGTCGCCTCCTCTGGCTCGGCGTCCTCCTCCTCAGCCTCGGCGTCCTCCTCGTCGGCCGCGTCGCTCTCCTCGGGCTCCCAGGCCTCACCCTGGGTCTGCCCGACGACGACGCGGTCACCGGCGGCGAGCTCACCCTCGATCGGGGTGACGGCGACGAACCCGCCCGCGGCGAGCCCGGTCTCGACCTCCACGAGGACGGTCTCCTCCTGCCCGGCCACCGCGAGCTCGACCCGTGCCTCGCCCCCCGGGCCCGCGGTCAGCGCCGCGATGGGCACGGCCAGCACCTCGCCCCCGGTCGAGGAGACGCCGATGGTGATCCGGACGTTCGAGCCCTGGAGCTCGGCGCGCTGCTCCTCGGTGAGCTCGCCCGGCTGGATGACCACGCGTTCGCGGTTCGCCGCGGCGGCCCCGGAGTCCGCGCCCGACTCGCCGTCCTCGCCGCCGCTCGCCCCGGTGCTCGGCGCGTCGACCCCGACCGAGACGACGGTGCCGGTGACGTCCTCGCCGCCGGGCAGCGTGATGGTGGCCTCGGAGTCCTCCTCGATCAGTGCGGCGTCGGCCGTCCCGACCGCCCCCTCGATCTGCAGGGTGGCCCCCGAGACGCTCATCACCGAGCCTGCGACCGTGGCGCCGCGCTTGACGCTGACGGCGTCGACCCGTCGCGGCGTCGCGGCGAGGTAGACGACCTCGCTCGCCGGCAGCGGCGTGATGACGTCCTGCTGGGCCGCGACGAGGTCCTCCTGGGCCTGGGCCAGACCGCGCACCGCGGCGTCGACCATGCCCTGGGAGGCCGAGGTGTCCGGGCCGGCCTGGCCCTCCTCGCGTGCGGCGATCGCGACGTCGAAAGCCCCCTGGGCATCGATCACGGCACCGCGGTCGCAGGGCTGCTCCTCGGTGGGCTTGTCGCAGGCCGCTCGCGCGGCGTCCAGACGGTGCTGGGCGCTGTTGACCTCGGCCTGCAGACGGACCCGCTCCGAGTGGGGAGTGCCGCTGCTCGAGGAGGCCAGCTCTCGTCGTGCGTCGGCCACGGACTCTTCGGCCGCGTTCACCCCGTCCCGCGCGGCGTCGAGGGCCAGCTCGGCCTCCTCGCCCGCGGTCGGGGTCGGGTAGCCGACCTCGGCGTACAGGGCCGCGACCCCGTTCGCGGTGCTCGAGTCGTAGACGTCCCCGTCACCGACCTCGATACCGAGGCTGCCCAGGGCCTTCTTGAGCTGGGCGACGTCGGGGCCCGACACCCCGGCGCGCAGGGTGCGGTAGACCGGCAGGTCCCCCTCGAGCAGGATCACGGGCCGACCGGTGATCTCCAGGAGCACCTCGCCCGCGTCGATCGTGGCCCCGACCTCGGGGACCTGACCGGTCACCACGGCGGGGCCGCCCAGGTCGCCGGCCTCGATGGTCACGTCGGCAGGGTCCTCGTAGATCGCGTCGCCGCGCAGGACGACGTCGTTGGCCAGGACCCGCTCCTCGACGGGCACGGTGATGGGACCCGCCTCGGGCGGCTCGGCGTCGGCCGCGGCCTCGGCGGGGGAGACGATCATGCGGCTCAGGCCCAGCCCGGCGGCCAGGCTGATGACCGCGGTCAGCGCGATGATCCAGATGGTGCGGGTCGAGCCCGCGGCGGGCAGGCGGAAGGAAGGCAGACGAGGACGTCGCACGGTGAGGGCCCCTCAGCCCATCGACTCGCGCACGTGCTCGACGTAGGCATCCAGGTCGGCCTTGTGGGCGTCGACGAACTCCTGCTGGTGCTCGTGGTTCACCTCGGTCTGGACCTCGGTGTAGCCCACCTCGTCACGGCACTCGACGTCGGCCACGGCCGTCTCGATCTCGCGCGGGGTCAGCTCGGACTGGGCTTCCCGGGCGGCCGCGTCGAGGGCCTCCCACTCCTCCGCGGTCGCGTCCTCGCCGAGGTCCTGGCCGTAGGCCTCCTCCTGGATCGCGTTGAGCTCCTCGTAGAACGCCTCCTCGGCGTCCCCCACGGCAGCGAGGCCCGGGTAGCCGGCGTCGGCCATGCACGAGGCCCACTCGGCACTGGCCTCGGACAGGCGCGGGTCCGCCTCGGTGGCCTCCCACATGCGGGTCATCTCGTCCTCGAGAGCGGCGAACTTCTCGCTGTCGGCGGTGTCGCCGCCCTCATAGACCTCGTGCTGGGCCAGACCCTGGCAGCCGGCCAGCTCCCAGTCGTACTCCCACTCCTCCTCCTCGCCCTCGGCGGGGCCGGGGTCGGTGCCGTAGAGGGCGGCGTAGTAGGCGTCCTGCTCGGACTGCGACATCGCCTCGACGTACTCGGCGTTGGGGTCGACCCACTCCTCCTCCGCGACGGGCTCCTCCTCGCCGGTCCCCCAGGGGTCGGTCGTGATGCCGTAGCCGTACTGCTCGGCGAACTCGGCACTGCCCCACTCGACGTCGAGGTCCTCCGAGCTGTACGACGCGCCGCCGCTGGTGTCCTGCGGGATGTACTCGAAGCCCTGCTCGGCCATGCACTCGGCGGCGATCTCCTCGGCCCGCATCATCTGGGCCTGGCCCTCGTCCGAGTCCCAGTCCGAGTAGAGGTCCTCGAAGTAGACCTCGAGGGGCCCGGGCTCGGGGGCGCTCGAGGACTCCGAGTCCCCCCCGGAGCAGGCTGCGAGGGTCAGGACCAGGCCTGCCCCGGTGAGGGCGAGGAAGGATCTGGACGTGGTGGTGCGCATCGTGGTGCCCCCTGCTTTCGTGCTGACGTCGACGTGATGTCACAGACGGTAGCGACTCCCCGGGGCCGAAGAGATCATTCCCAGGTATGACATCGCCGCGATGCTAGGACCGACCTGCAGGGGAGGCCGGGGTCGCCACGAGGAAGCCCGGGGCCTCGAGCGCGGCGTCGGCGAAGGCCCGGGCAACCGTCGCGGCGACCTGCTCGACCTCCGAGACCCGCACCAGCGCGATCGCCGAGCCGCCGAACCCGCCGCCCACCATCCGCCCCCCGAGCGCACCGGCCGCGATCGCCGTGTCGACGGCGAGGTCGAGCTCGCGGCAGCTGACCTCGTAGTCGTCCCGCAGCGAGGCGTGGGCGGCGGTCAGCACGGCACCGACCTCCTCGACCTCGTCGGCTGCGAGCAGGTCGTCGACCAGCTCCACCCGGGCGATCTCGGTCACCACGTGCCGCACGCGCCGCCGGGAGACCTCGACGTCCGCCCCGGGGGGCAGAGACCGCCCGAGGCGCTCGAGGGCGTCGTCCAGGTCGGTGACCTCACGCAGGGTCGACACGCCCAGGGCCGTCGCGGCCTCCTCGCAGGTCGCCCGTCGGGCCGCGTACTGGCCGTCGACCAGCTGGTGCTCGGCGCGGGTGTCGATGACCAGGAGCGCGAGGCCGTGCGCCGCGAGGTCGAAGGGGATGTGGCGGGTGCTCCCGTCACGGGTGTCGAGCATCAGGGCGTAGCCCTCGCGGGTGCGCAACGCGGCGGCCTGGTCCATGCCGCCGGTGTTGGCCCCGGCGATGTCGTTCTCGGCCCGGACGCACACCTCGGCCAGACGGGCCCGCCCGGCGTCGTCCCCGCCCAGACCGAGACCGTGCACCTCGTCCAGGGCCACCGCGACCGCGCTCTCGAGGGCCGCCGAGGAGGACAGCCCTGCCCCGTACGGCACGCAGGAGTCGACCACGGCGTCGAAGCCGACCACGGTGAACCCCGCCTGGCGCAGCGCCCAGGCCACACCCACCACGTAGGTCCCCCAGCCGCTGACCGAGCCGGGCATGACCTCGGCCAGGTCCGCGGTCCACACGCCGGCCTGCGGCTCCTGGGCCGAGACCAGCCGTACGACGTCGTCCTCGCGCGGACGCAGGGCCAGGTACGTGCGGTGCGGCAGGGCCATGGGCAGGCAGGGGCCGCCGTTGTAGTCGGTGTGCTCACCGATGACGTTCGCGCGGCCCGGGGCCGACCAGACGCCCGTGGGCGCGCCGGCGAAGGCAGCGCGGAAGGCGGCCGTGGCCCGGGCGGAGCCCTC
>NZ_JALPKN010000110.1 GCF_023630195.1 Actinotalea sp. C106
AGCCGCCACCACACCAGCCTGAGCCGACGTCTCCGCCGACCCAGCCGACACCTGCGACCCCGACGCCGACAGCTCCTCCGAGGCAGCAGCAATCGTCTGCGACGCCTCAGCCACCCCCGACAAGATCCCCCGCAACGACGTCTGCGCCGTGCGCAGGCTGTCCGCCATCTGACCGATCTCATCGCGCGAGTGGACCGTGATCTCCTGCGTGAGGTCCCCGTCGGCGACCGCGTCGAGTACCCGGACGACCTCGCCGACCGGGCGAGCGATACCCCTGCCCACGAACCAGGCGAGCCCCAGGCTGAGGGCCCCGGTGATCACCACGACGATGATGACGACCGCGCGGCCGGTCTCATAGGCGCTCTGAGCCGCGGCGACCGCCAGGTCGGCATTGGCCAGGACCATGCCCCGCAAGTCCCCCATCGCCTCGTTGATCTCGACGATCGCCGGGGCCTGACGCTGCTCGTAGATGGTTCCCGCCTGCTCGAGGTTCCCGGCCGCCTTGGCAGCGAGGGCCTCGTCCTGGGCGGCGACATACGCTTCCCAGCCAGCGACCAGACGATCACCGACAGCACGGGACTGCTCGGTGACGAGCCCTTCCTGGCCCGCGACGATGCCGGCGCCAACCTGCTCGACCCCGGCCAGGTAGCCCTCGTGCAAGCCGGGGACGTCGCCGGGAACCCACAGGTCGGCGGTCGCTGTCGTCATCACCTGCTGGATGCCGGTCTCGAGTGCGCCGATCTCCGCGACGGCAGTCACGCCTTCCACGCGCAGCTCAGTGGCTCGGTCCGCTTGGTCCGCCATGCGCGCGATGCCGACAGTGCCCACGACGAGCGTGCCGAGCAGGCCGATGACACCGACCGAGGCGATGCGGAGCGCGAGCGGGCGATCGGCCCAGAGGCTCCGCCGCCGGGGGGTGGTGCTCGACATGAGAGGTCCTTCCAAGACAGGGGGATGGTGGACATCGGACCCCGCTGCGCGGGGCCGACGGGTCGTCCTCAGTAGGTGAAGGCGGAGACCCGGGTGCGCAGGTCGGCGCTCATCTGGGCGAGCTCGGAGATCGCCGAGCCCATCTGCCCCACGACCTCGGTCGAGGTCTGCGCGGCCGAGGCGACCCCGGTGATGTTCGTGGCGATCTCGCCCGAGCCGGTCGCGGCCTCGGTCACCCCACGCGACATCTCGTTGGTGGTGGCCGTCTGCTCCTCGACCGCGCTGGCGATCGTCAGCTGGTAGTCGTTGATGCTGGCGATGATGTCGCTGATCTGACCGATCGCCGCGACCGCACCGGTGGTGTCGCCCTGGATGGCCTCGACCCGCCGAGCGATGTCCTCCGTGGCCCGAGCAGTCTCCTGAGCCAGCTCCTTGACCTCTCCCGCGACGACGGCGAAGCCCTTGCCGGCCTCCCCGGCGCGGGCGGCCTCGATGGTCGCGTTCAGGGCGAGCAGGTTGGTCTGCTCGGCGATCGAGGTGATCACCTTGACGACGTTCCCGATCTCCTGCGAGGAGGTCCCGAGCTTGGCGACCGTCTCGTTCGTCTGCGCCGCAACCCCGGTGGCCTGCGAAGCGACCTTCGCCGCCTCGTTCGCGTTCTGCGCGATCTCACGGATCGAGGCACCCATCTGCTCCGCACCCGCAGCAACAGCCTGCACGTTCCGGCTGACCTGCTCCGCAGCCGCAGCGACCACACCGGCCTGCGCCGAGGTCTCCTGCGAGCCAGCAGAGACCTGCGACCCCGAGGCCGACAGCTCCTCCGAAGCGGCCGCGATCGTCTGCGACGCCTCAGCCACCCCCGACAAGATCCCCCGCAACGACGCCTGCGCCGTCACCAGGCTCTGCGCCATCTGGCCGATCTCGTCCTGCGAGTCCACCCCGGGCGCCACGGTCAGGTCCCCCTGAGCGAGAGCGTCCAGAGACACCTTCACCTTGCCCACCGAGCGGGCGATGTTGCGCGCGACGACGACGCCGAGCGGGATGGCGATCGCGAGGCCGACGAGGATCGCCACGAGGCTCATGATGCGCGCCCGGGTCGCCGTCGCCTGCGCCTCGGCCGCAATCATGCCGATGTAGCCAGCCAGACCGTCCTCGACGAACTCGAGGTCGGCTACGAAGGCATCGATGAGGGGTTGCCCCTCGGCGAGCCGGACGTCCTCGAAGGCCTCGCGGTCCTCCTCGAGCGCGGCGGGAATCAGCTGCTGGTCACGGACGACCTTCCACGCCTCCCAGTTGGCGAGGAAGCTGTCCCACTCGGGCATCCGCGCGTCCGCGGCGTCCAGCGCCGTCGTGACATCAGCGGCGGCGGTCTCGAGGTCGGCATCCGTCTCGTCGATGCGTCCGATCCAGTCCTGACGCTGCTGCTCGCTTGCCGCCGCGGCGACCTGGGCGATGAGCATGCGCGCCTTGAGCTCCTCCTGGTGCACGAGAGCGATATCGGTGCTGAGACCCACCTGGATGTCGGCGAGGCCCTCAGCGTCCGCGGCCACCCCTCGCAGATTCGTGTCCGCGACCACGCCCGCGACGATCGAGGTCAGCGCGAGCACCCCGACGACGGCGAGCACCTTGGTCGCCACCCCCATGTCGGTGAGGCGGCGGAACCCACGCCGAGGGGTGTGATCCGCAACGGTGGCGGAAGACGAGGACGTGCTGGACATCGGGGCTCCTTCGAAGCTGTTCGTTGAGCGGACTGCCTCTCTCATCGGCCCCGGATGGCGGCTTGTGAGACGCGACGAGGCGGTGGTAGCCGATGTCACCCGGCCACCACCGCCTCGTCGTCGCTCGGCGCCCCGCGGGCGCCCGGATCACCTCAGTAGGTGAACCCCGAGACCTTGCCGCGCAGGTCGGCGGCCATGCGCGCGAGCTCACCCATGGCGTCCTGCATCTGGGCCACGACCTCGCTCGAGGTCGAGGCCGAGCTCGCGACCCCGGTGATGTTGATCGCGATCTCCCCCGAGCCGGTCGCGGCCTCGGCGACCCCGCGGCTCATCTCGTTGGTGGTCGCGGTCTGCTCCTCGACCGCCGAGGCGATCGTCAGCTGGTAGTCGTTGATCGCGGCGATGATCGTGGAGATCTCTCCGATGGCCGCGACCGCCGAGGCGGTCTGGCTCTGGTTGGTCGCGATGCGTGCCGCGATGTCCTCCGCGGCCCGGGCCGACTCCTGCGCCAGGTCCTTGACCTCCCCCGCGACCACGGCGAAGCCCTTGCCGGCCTCCCCGGCCCGCGCGGCCTCGATGGTCGCGTTGAGGGCGAGCAGGTTGGTCTGCTCGGCGATCGAGGTGATGACCTTGACCACGGCGCCGATCTCCTTGGCGCTGGCGCCCAGCTCGCTGACCGTGGTGGCCGTCGAGTGCGAGAACTCCACGGCCTGGGCCGCCACCTTCGCCGCCTCGTTCGCGTTCTGCGCGATCTCGCGGATCGATGCACCCATCTCCTCGGCACCCGCCGAGACCGACTGGACGTTGCGGCTGACCTGCTCGGCAGCGGCGGCGACCACCCCGGCCTGCGCGCTGGTCTCCTCCGAGCCCGCGGCGACCTGCGCGTTCGAGGCCGAGAGCTCCTCGGAGGCCGCCGCGACGGTCTCGGCGGTCTCGATCACCCCGCCGAGGGTCTCGCGCAGCGAGGCCAGGGCCTTGGCGGAGGAGGCGGCCATCTGGCCCAGCTCGTCGCACTCGTGCACCTCGGCCACCACGGTGAGGTCCCCGGTGGCCATCGCGTCGAGGCTCGCGCTCACCGAGCGCAGCCCCCGGGTGATGCGACGGGTCACCTGCACGGCGAGGAGCGTCGCGGCCACGGCGGCCACCACGAAGCCGACCGAGAGGGCTACGAGGGCCATCGCGATCTCGGCCCGCGCGTCAGCCATGATCTGCTCGACCCGGTTGCTGATCTGGCTGTCGGCCAGGCTCAACGCACGGCCCGCGTGGTCGGGATCTCCCGCGGCGGATCCGCGCAGCGTGGCCTCGAGGCCGGCGAGGTCCCCCTCCATCACGAGGGGCATGACGGTCGCGTCGCGGTAGGCGGTCCAGGCCTCCCACCGGGTCACGAAGTCCGCCCACTGCTGGGTGTCGGACTCCGGGTAGCTGCTGACCGTCCCGATGAGCTCGGCGGCGGTGCGGTCGTTCCACTCCGAGGAGGTCAGCACCTGCTGGCGTGAGGCGTCGTCGGGGGCCGAGGCCGCCCGACGCACCAGGAGGTGGCTCTGGGCCTGCGCGGTGCGCAGCTCGGCCATCGAGGTCTGCAGCTCCCCGGTCAGTCGCTGCATGGTCGCGAGGTTGTCCCCCGCGCGGACCAGGGCCACGGCTCCGAAACCTCCGACGACGGCGAAGGCCAGGCCGAGCACCGCGACGGCGGCCCCCACCTTGACGGCTACCGGGCGGTTCCAGAACCACGCCGCCCGGACCCGCGGCGTCGTGCCGGTCCCGACGTCCGTGGACGCCTGGTGCTGGACCTTCTGCTGGGCGCTCACCGGAGCTCCTCCTCGCTGTAGTACCCGCTCTCGACGAGGACGGGCTGGTAGTTCTCTGCCGTGACCACCTGCGGGGCGAGCAGGTACGAGGGCACGACCATCACCCCGTTGTCGTAGGAGGTCACGTCGTTGGTCTCGGGCTCCTCGCCACGCAGCAGCGCGTCGACCATGGAGACGGCGACCTCGGCGAGCTGACGGGTGTCCTTGTAGATCGTGGAGTGCTGCTCCCCCGCGATGATCGACTGCACGGAGGGGACCTCGGCGTCCTGCCCCGGGACCACCGGGTAGGGCTGGGCGGCGGTGCCGTACCCGGCCTCGGCCGTGACACCGAGCAGCGCCAGGCTGATGCCGTCGTAGGGCGAGAGGATGCCGTCGAGCCTCAGGTCCGCGTAGGCAGGCATCAGGGTCTGCATGCGCTCGGCGGCGGTGTCACCGCTCCAGCCCTGGGTCGCGATCGCGGCGAAGTCGGTCTCCCCCGAGGGGACGACGAGCACTCCCTCGTCGAGGTAGGGCTGCAGCACACTCATCGCACCCTGGTAGAACACCGTGGCGTTGTTGTCGTCCGGGGAACCGGCGAACAGCTCGACCGCGAAGGGGCCGTCCTGGTCGGTGTCCTCACCGTTGGCGTCGACCACGCCGAGCCCCTCGAGGAGCGAGGTGGCCTGCTGGACGCCGACCCGCGCGTTGTCGAAGGTCGCGTAGTAGTCGATGTCCGCCGAGTCGCGGATCAGGCGGTCGTAGGAGATCACCGGGATGTCCGCGGCGCCGGCCTCGGCGAGCACGCCCTTGAGCGCCGTCCCGTCGATCGCACCGATCACCAGGGCGTCGACGCCCGCGTCCACCATCGCCTGGACCTGCTCGACCTGGGTCGGCACGTCGTCCTCGGCGTACACGAGGTCGACCTCGTGGCCGAGGGACTCCAGCTGGGCGGTGACGTTCTCGCCGTCGGCGATCCACCGCAGCGAGGTGGTCGTCGGCATGGCGACGCCGACGCGCTGGGTCGCGGTGGACCCCTCGTCCTCACCGGCGACGGCACACCCGCCGAGGGCTGCGGCCAACCCGCCCACGACGACGGCCACGGCCGCGGTCCTTGCTCTGCTCACGGTTCCACTTCCTTCGACAGCTCGTTGGAGGAGCGTTCGAGGAGGGGCAGCGGTACGGCCCGGCCTCGGCGGTCCTCGGTGACCACATGCTGGATCGGCCATCGCGACCCCGTGATGAGGGGGACGCCTGGACCCGAGGGGCACGATCAGGCCGCAGGGCACGGCGAGGAGCCGGGCACTCAGGACCAAGGGCCTGGACGCACGAGCGCCCCTGCCCGGACGGGGCAGGGGCGCTGGTCCGTGGGACGCAGGCGTCGGGGAGCCGGCGCGAGGACCTCAGTAGCGGAAGGTCGAGACCTTGGCCCGGAGGTCGGCGCTCATCTGTGCCAGCTCGACGATCGAGGTGCCGACCTGACCGAGCACCTCGCTCGAGCTCGAGGCCGAGGCCGCGACGCCGGTGATGTTGACCGCGATCTCGCCGGAGCCGGTGGCGGCCTCGGCCACACCGCGGGACATCTCGTTCGTGGTCGCCGTCTGCTCCTCCACCGCCGAGGCGATGGTCAGCTGGTAGTCGTTGATGCTGGCGATGATGTCGCTGATCTGACCGATCGCCGCCACCGCACCGGTGGTGTCGCCCTGGATGGCCTCGACCCGCCGAGCGATGTCCTCCGTGGCCCGAGCAGTCTCCTGAGCCAGCTCCTTGACCTCACCAGCCACGACCGCGAAGCCCTTACCGGCCTCACCAGCGCGCGCAGCCTCGATCGTCGCATTCAGGGCCAGGAGGTTGGTCTGCTCGGCGATCGAGGTGATCACCTTCACCACGTTGCCGATCTCCTGCGAAGAGGTCCCGAGCTTGGCGACCGTCTCGTTCGTCGTCGCAGCAACCCCCGTGGCCTGCGAAGCGACCTTCGCCGCCTCGTTCGCGTTCTGCGCGATCTCCCGGATCGAGGCACCCATCTGCTCCGCACCAGCAGCCACAGCCTGCACGTTGCGCGACACCTGCTCAGCAGCAGCCGCCACCACACCGGCCTGTGCCGAGGTCTCGTCGACCCCGGCGGCCACCTGCGAGCTCGCGCTCGACATCTGCTCCGAGGCCGCCGCGATGGTGGCCGAGGCCTCACCCACGGCACTCAGGGTCGAGCGGAGCGACCCCTGGGCCGCGACGAGGGCGGTGGCCATCCGGCCGACCTCGTCACCGCTGCGCACCTGGAGGGTCGCCGTCAGGTCGCCCGCAGCCAGGGCGTCGAGGGCAGCACCCACCTCGTTGACGGGCTTGACGATCTGGCGCGTGACCAGCAGCGCGACGCCGATGCCGACCACGACGCCGGCGAGCAGCAGGGTGACCACGAGGGTGATCGCACGGCTCGAGGAGCTGGCGGCCTCGCTGGCGATGCCGCCCACGTAGACGTCGAGCCCGGCCTGGGACTCGTCGAGGGACCCGACGGCGGCGTCGATCAAGGGCTGAGCCTCGGCGAGGCGGGCGGTCTCGTAGACCCCCACCTGCCCCGCCAGGGCCGGCGGGACGAGCCGGGTGTCGCGGACCTGCTTCCACGCCTCCCAGTTCTCGACGAAGACGGGCCAGGACGGCTCGGCATCGCCGACCAGCGTGGTCACGCGCGTGATGGCCTCGTCGATGATGGCGTCCTGCTCGGGGATCATGTCCGCCCACTGGCGCTTCTGGCCGCCACTGGCCGCGCCCACCACCTGCGCCATGATCAGGCGCGCCTCGTTGACCTCGGCCTCGATGAGCGAGAGGTCCTTGCCCACGCTGGCCTGCACGTCGACGACGGTCTGCGTCGAGGCAGCCGTCGCAGCCATCGAGGACACCGCGAACGCCCCTGAGCCCAGGGCGACGACCGCGAGGGTCGCCACCGAGGTGAGGATCTTGGTGCGGATCGAACGGTTCGAGAACCAGGACCCCCGGGGGGTCGTGGTGGGGCCGTCCTGGCCACCGGTCTGCGCAGTCATCCGTGCTCCTCGCGAGGTCGAGCGCCCTCCTGGCGCCGGAGACGAGATCGGCCGGGATGCCCTCGAGTTGAGGGCATCCCGGCCGGTCAGACGGGTGATCTTCGACGCCCTGCGCCGACGACGAGGTCAGGCAGCGGTCGCGGCGTCGACGTCCAGGGCCAGCAGCAGGCCGCGGTCGAGCTTGTAGGCCCCGACCACGACGTCGCGCAGACCGCCGTCGAGGGTGTCGGGGGGCGTCTCGAACTGCGAGTCCTCGACGTCGATCACGTCGCCGATCTCGTCGACCAGGAGGCTCACGGGCTCGCCGTCGACCTGGACCACGACCATCATCGGCTCGGCGTCGGCCGCGAGGGGCTCGAGGCCCAGCCGCACGCGCAGGTCCACGGTCAGGACCACCTGGCCGCGCAGGTTGACCAGGCCCGCGATGCCGGGCGGGGCCACGGGCACCGGGGTACGGACCTGCGAGCGCAGGGCCTCCTGGACGTGCAGCACGTCGACGCCGTAGTGCGCGCCGTCCAGCACGAAGGTCGCCAGCTGTCGGCTCATCTCACACCCCTACCAGTGCGCCACGGCCGGCGGCCGGGCTGTTGACGTCATCCGGGTCGAGGGGCCCGTGCTGGGACGGGACCTCGACGTCGGTGAAGAAGTACGGGTCCACGGCCACGACCGCCGACTGGATGTCGAGCAGCTCGGTGACGCGGTCCTTGAGGACGGTCGAGCCCATGAGCCCGTGGTCGCCCAGGTCGTAGTGCTTGGCGGCGTCGTCGTCCACGATGTCGACGATCTCCTCGACGACGATCGCGACGCTGCGCAGCCCGCGGGTGTACACCACGACGGTGAGCTCGTCGTCCTCGCTCACGGCCATGCCGTAGGAGGACCCGAGGCGGACCACCGGGGTGATCGAGCCGCGGTACTGGACGACCTCGCGGCCTCCGGTGTGCTCGATGGCCGTGGCGGGGATCTTCTCGAGCCGGGTCACGGCGGAGAGCGGGATCGCGACCCGACGGCCGTCCCCGACCCCGACGACGAGCACCTGCACGGTCTCGACGACCTCGACCGCGGCGCTGGCCCGCGAGCCGCGCTCGGCCTCGCCGATCTCACCGGCCATGGACCGGCGGGCGATCGCCTGGACGTCGAGGATCAGCGAGACCCTGCCGTCGCCCAGGAGCGTGGCACCGGCGTAGAGGCCGATGGACTTCAGCCGTGCGGAGAGCGGCTTGACGACGATCTCCTCGGTGTTGAGGACCCGGTCGACGATCAGGCCGAAGCGCTGGGTGTCGGCCTGGAGGACGGCGATGACGGTGCGGACGCCCTCCTCGCGCGGCCCGGAGCCGAAGACCTCACGCAGGTCGACCAACGGCAGCAGGTCTCCGCGCAGGCGGTAGACCGGCGCGGACCGGATGTACTCGATCGAGCTCTCGTTGGTCTGGGCGTCCAGGGCCACCAGCTCGACCAGGCTGACCTGGGGGATCGCGTAGAGCTGCTCGTCGCAGACGATCGTCAGCGCGGGCATGATCGCCAGGGTCAGCGGGATGCGCAGGCGCCAGGTGGTGCCCTTGCCGACGCTCGAGTCGACGTCGACGGTCCCGCCGATGCCCTCGATCTTGGTGCGCACCACGTCCATGCCCACACCGCGCCCGGAGACGTTGGTGACGGCGTCGGCCGTGGAGAAGCCGGGCAGGAAGAGCATCTGCAGCAGCTCGGCCGGGGCCATGGCCGCGACCTGCTGGGGGGTGCGCAGGCCCTTGTCGACGGCCTTCGAGGCGACCCGCTCGGGGTCGATGCCCTTGCCGTCGTCCGTGACCTCGACCACGACCTGGCCGCCGGCGTGGTACGCCCGCAGGGACAGCAGGCCCTGGGGCGTCTTGCCCGTGGCGGTGCGGTCGACGGCGGACTCGATGCCGTGGTCGATCGCGTTGCGGATGAGGTGGGTCAGCGGGTCCTTGATCGCCTCGAGGAGGCTGCGGTCGAGCTCGGTGTCGCCACCGACCATCTCGAGCTTGACCTGCCGGTCGCAGGCGGCCGCGAGGTCACGGACCATGCGCGGGACCTTGGACCACACGTGCTCGATGGGCTGCATGCGCGTCTTCATGACGCCCTCCTGCAGCTCGGAGGCGATGAGGCTGAGGCGCTGCGAGGCACGGACGAGGTCGCTGCCGGCGCTGTCGTCGGCGAGGCGGGTGATCGCGTTGCGGGCCAGCACGAGCTCGCCGACCTGACGCATGAGGGCGTCGAGCAGGTCGACGTCCACGCGGATCGAGGCGTCGGCAGCCGAGCGGCCGGGCTCCCCGGCGGACTCGTTGCCCGCGGGCTTGGCCTTGGCGGGGGCCGGCGTGGCGGCCGGGGTCTCGGCGACAGGAGCAGGCTCGGGGGTCGGCGTCGGCTCGGGGGC
>NZ_JALPKN010000111.1 GCF_023630195.1 Actinotalea sp. C106
TGGCCTCCGACTTCCCTCCGTGCCACCTTCGCGGCCCTCGACCGGCTCGCCCCGGACCTCGCGGCCGAGCGGGCCACCCGCCTGTGGTGCACCCCGCCCGGCAACCCTGGCCGGCGCAAGGACTTCCGCCCCCGCCCCGGGCAGATCGACCGGGTCCGGACCGAGCGCGGGGCCGAGCTCGTCGTCGAGAGCTGGGGCGAGGGTCCCGTGGTCCACCTCGTGCACGGGTGGGGTGGCTGGCGCGGTCAGCTGGGTGCCTTCGTGGCCCCCCTGGTCGCGGCCGGGTACCGGGTCGTGGCCTTCGACGCCCCGGGTCACGGGGAGTCCGAGCCGGGGCTCATGGGCCCCGGCCAGGGCAACGTGCTCGACGCGGTCGAGGGTCTCGCGGCGGTCGGTCGGGCCTTCGGGCCCGCCGCGGGCATGGTCGCCCACTCGATGGGCTGCACGGCCGCCGTGGTCGTGGCCCGCGAGCACCTCGCCGTCGGGCGCCTGGCGCTGATCGCCCCGAACGAGGACTTCGCGCGGATCTCCTACGGGTTCGCGCAGGCCATCGGCGTCACCGAGCGCACCCGCAGCAGGCTGCAGGCCCGCCTCGAGGCGCTCTGCGAACGGCCGGTCGACGGCTTCGACCTCGGCCCGCTGGGGGCCGACGGCGGCCTCCCGGACCCGTTGGTGATCCACGACCGCCAGGACAAGGAGACCCCGTACGCCGTCGGCGTCCGCATCGCCGGGTCGTGGCCCAACGCGAGGTTCCTGACCACCTCGGGCCTGGGGCACCAGCGCATCCTCGCGGACGACGGCGTGGTCGCGTCCGTGGTCGAGCACCTCACCCGGCCGGACGGCTCCTAGCCTCGAGCTCAGCCATCGGGATCCCGAGCAGCGCCGCGAGCGTGCGGACCACGCCGTTCTCGGTGTTGGCCGGGGCCTCGTGACGGGCGCGCTCGCGGACCTCGGGGTGGGCGTTGGCCATCGCGAAGGACAGGTCGGCGGCCTCGAGCATCTGCAGGTCGTTGAGGTAGTCGCCGAAGACGACGGTCTGGGCAGGGGTCACGTCGAGGGCGTCCTGGAGGGTCGCGAGCGCGGCGCCCTTGTGGGTGCGTCGGTCCATGACGTCGGTCCAGTGCTGGCCCGAGACCACCACCTGGTGGGTCGCGGCGAAGCGCTGCAGGGCCGGGGCCGTGGTGCGGTGCGCGGCGCCGAAGTCGAAGACGGCGACCTTGAGCACGTCGTCCTCGACCGCGAGGAGGTCCTCGACCACGGTGAGCCGCGCGTAGTACCGCTCGGCCTCGTCGAGGAAGGGCCGGTCGGCGCGCTCGACGTAGGCCGAGCGCTTGCCGCAGACCACGGCCCCCACGTCCGGGCCCGACGCCGCGAGCTCCCGCACCGTGGCGACGACCCCCTCGACCAGGGGCCGGTCCAGGGCCCGCGAGCTGAGCTCGGCGCCGTCCCGCGAGACGTAGGCGCCGTTCTCGGCGATGTACGCGAGCTCGTGCGGCCGGCCCGCGAACTGCTCGACGAGCGTCGCGTGCTGGCGGCCGCTCGCGGGGCAGAAGACCACCCCGCGTCGGTCGAGCTCGTCGAGCAGGGGCCACAGCGTCGGGTGCACCTGGTGGTCGGCGTCGAGCAGCGTCCCGTCCATGTCGACCGCGACGAGGCGGATGTCGAGGGTCGCGGGGTCGAGGCCGGCGGGCAGGTCGGCGGAGGTGAGGGCGGTCGTCTCAGGCACGCAGTCCATCCTCCCCGATCCCCGTGACCTCACGATCGGATCACGCCTGCGGCGAACACGGGCAGTGCTGGGGGGTACCCGCGGTTAGCCTTGACGAACGACGTCCAGACCCTGCGCCAGGCAGGGTGCACGCCGCCCGCAAGGAGCGCAGATGTTCGAGAGATTCACCGACCGGGCCCGCCGGGTGGTCGTCCTCGCCCAAGAAGAGGCGCGGATGCTCAACCACAACTACATCGGGACCGAGCACATCCTGCTCGGGCTCATCCACGAGGGTGAGGGCGTCGCAGCGAAGGCGCTCGAGTCGCTCGGGATCTCCCTGGACGCCGTGCGCCAGCAGGTCCAGGAGATCATCGGCGAGGGCCAGCAGGCCCCCTCGGGTCACATCCCCTTCACCCCGCGCGCCAAGAAGGTGCTCGAGCTTTCCCTGCGCGAGGCGCTGCAGCTCGGCCACAACTACATCGGCACCGAGCACATCCTGCTCGGCCTCATCCGTGAGGGCGAGGGCGTGGCCGCCCAGGTGCTGAACAAGCTGGGCGCCGACCTCAACCGGGTCCGCCAGCAGGTCATCCAGCTGCTCTCGGGCTACCAGGGCAAGGAGCCCGTCGCGGCGGGCGGCCCGGCCGAGGGCCAGCCCTCGGGCTCGGCGGTGCTCGACCAGTTCGGCCGCAACCTGACCCAGGCTGCCCGTGAGGGCAAGCTCGACCCGGTCATCGGCCGCGCGCAGGAGATCGAGCGCGTGATGCAGGTCCTGTCGCGCCGCACCAAGAACAACCCGGTCCTCATCGGGGAGCCCGGCGTCGGCAAGACCGCCGTCGTCGAGGGCCTCGCCCAGGACATCGTGCGCGGGGACGTGCCCGAGACGCTCAAGGACAAGCAGCTCTACACGCTCGACCTGGGTGCTCTCGTGGCCGGCTCGCGCTACCGCGGTGACTTCGAGGAGCGCCTGAAGAAGGTCCTCAAGGAGATCCGCACCCGCGGCGACATCATCCTGTTCATCGACGAGATCCACACCCTCGTCGGGGCCGGGGCAGCCGAGGGCGCGATCGACGCCGCCAGCATCCTCAAGCCGATGCTGGCGCGTGGCGAGCTGCAGACCATCGGGGCGACCACCCTCGAGGAGTACCGCAAGCACGTCGAGAAGGACGCGGCCCTCGAGCGGCGCTTCCAGCCGATCCAGGTGGCCGAGCCGAACCTGAAGCACGCGATCGAGATCCTCAAGGGCCTGCGGGACCGCTACGAGGCGCACCACCGCGTGTCCATCACGGACAGCGCGCTGGTCGCGGCGGCCACCCTGGCCGACCGCTACGTCAACGACCGGTTCCTGCCGGACAAGGCGATCGACCTGATCGACGAGGCCGGCGCGCGCCTGCGGATCCGTCGCATGACGGCCCCGCCCGAGCTGCGTGACCTCGACGAGCAGATCGCCGAGGCGCGCCGCGACAAGGAGTCCGCGATCGACGAGCAGGACTTCGAGAAGGCCGCGCGCCTGCGCGACGTCGAGAAGCAGCTCGGCCTCCAGCGCGCCGAGAAGGAGAAGGCGTGGAAGTCGGGCGACCTGGACACGGTCGCCGAGGTCGACGAGGAGCTCATCGCCGAGGTGCTGGCAATGTCCACCGGCATCCCGGTGTTCAAGCTCACCGAGGAGGAGTCCAGCCGGCTGCTCCACATGGAGGACGAGCTGCACAAGCGCGTCGTCGGCCAGGAGGACGCCATCAAGGCGCTCTCGCAGGCCATCCGTCGGACGCGGGCCGGGCTCAAGGACCCCAAGCGCCCCGGTGGCTCGTTCATCTTCGCCGGCCCCACGGGCGTCGGGAAGACCGAGCTCGCCAAGGCCCTCGCGGAGTTCCTCTTCGGCGACGAGGACTCGCTCATCCAGCTCGACATGAGCGAGTTCTCCGAGAAGCACACCGTCTCGCGGCTCTTCGGCTCGCCCCCCGGGTACGTCGGCTACGACGAGGGCGGGCAGCTCACCGAGAAGGTGCGTCGTCGTCCGTTCTCGGTGGTCCTCTTCGACGAGGTCGAGAAGGCCCACGCGGACATCTTCAACTCGCTGCTGCAGATCCTCGAGGACGGTCGACTGACCGACTCGCAGGGCCGGGTGGTCGACTTCAAGAACACCGTGATCATCATGACCACGAACCTCGGCACGCGGGACATCGCCAAGGGCCTCCAGACCGGCTTCCAGGCCGGCGGCGACCTGTCGACCTCCTACGAGCGGATGAAGGCGAAGGTCGGGGACGAGCTCAAGCAGCACTTCCGGCCCGAGTTCCTCAACCGTGTCGACGACACGGTCGTGTTCCCGCAGCTCACGCAGACCGAGATCATCCAGATCGTCGACCTGATGATCGCCAAGCTCGAGACGCGGCTCAAGGACAAGGGCATGGGCATCGAGCTCACCCCCGCGGCCAAGCAGCTGCTCGCCGACAAGGGTTACGACCCCGTGCTGGGGGCCCGGCCGCTGCGCCGCGCCATCCAGCGCGAGATCGAGGACCAGCTCTCGGAGAAGATCCTCTTCGGCGAGCTCCGCACCGGTCAGACCGTCCAGGTCGACGCCGAGGGCGAGGGCCTGCTCGGGGAGTTCATCTTCCGGGGCATCGGCAAGGACGCCCCCGCCGAGGGCGAGGGTGGCGAGCCGGTCGGCGTCGCGGTGTCGGCCATGCCGCCGCTCACCACGACCGACGACGGGTCGAACGAGGACTGAGCGCAGGACCCCCACCCTGACGGGGTGGGGCTGAGCACCGGGAGCGCCCGGGGCAGGTGGGAGACCATCGGCCCCGGGCGCTTCGTCGTCCCCAGGCCTGCGTCGCGCACCGCCTCCAGACAGGACCTGCTCGGGGCGCGACCTACCCCGCCCGGTCGGCCCCCGCCGTCGGGGTCGAGGCGCTGAGGCCCGCGGTGAGCTGGTCGGTCTGGGCGAGGTGGTTGGCCATGATCGCGGAGGCGCGGTCCCCGTCACCCTCGGCCAGGGCGGCGATGAGGTCCCGGTGCTCGCGGGCGCTCTTGGCGTGGTCGACGCCGCCCACCCGGGCGAAGGCAGCGAGGTAGTAGCTGCTGATCTGCCGCAGGTTGGTGAGGATCCCCGCCAGGCGCGGCGCACGCGCGGCCTCGATGACGGCGAGGTGGAACTCGCGGTTCGCCTCGAGCCAGTCCTGGTGGGTCTCGGTGGCCTCCATGACCGTCTCGAGGTCGCGCAGGTTCTCGAGCTCCTCGGGGGTGATGTGATCCGCGGCCTGACGCACGGCCAGTGGCTCGAGGACCAGACGCAGCTCGTTGACCTCGATGGCGTCCGCGATGTCGATGCGCCGCACGGTCGCGGCGCGGTGCGGGTCGAAGTCGACGAGGCCCTCGTTGATGAGGTCGCGCATCGCCTCCCGCACCGGGGTGACGCTGATGCCGAGCTGCTCGGCGATCTCGGTCTGGACCAACTTGGAGCCGGGCGGGTAGTCCCCGGCGAAGATCGCCGACCGGAGTCGGGTGCGCACCCACTCGTGGGTGGTGCGGGCCGGTCGGCCCTCCTGCGATCTGTGTCCCGGCACTCGCCGCTCCTCGTCCCTCGACCGCGCCCGGGCGCCAGGTCTCCGATCCGTCATCGTGCCACGGGACGAGGTCGGTGCGACGGCACCTCGAGCCCTTGGTCGGTCTCCCCTGACGCGTTACACCCTCTTTACATACGACACATGCGCGAGAAACGGCCTCCCCGTAGACATGCTCTATAGATTATAGAACCCACCGAGGAGATGGCTGTGGCATCCACACTGACGAGTCCTCGCCCTGACGTCGATACCTCGGCGGCACCGGCGCAGCTGGTGATCGACCAGGTCCACCGCAGCTTCCCGAACCCGGAGGGCGGCACCGTCGACGCCCTCGTCGACGCCAACCTCAGCGTCCGCCCGGGGGAGTTCATCTCCCTCATCGGGCCGAGCGGGTGCGGCAAGAGCACCCTGTTCAACCTCATCGCGGGGCTCGACGCCCCGAGCAGCGGGCGCATCGTGATCGACGGCGTCGACCGTGCGGGCCAGCAGGGGCTCGTCGGCTACATGCTGCAGAAGGACCTGCTGCTGCCGTGGCGCACCGTCGTCGAGAACGTCGTCCTGGGCCTGGAGATCAGCGGCGTCCGCAAGAAGGCCGCCCAGGCGATCGCCCGTCCCCTGCTCACGACGTACGGCCTCGCCGGGTTCGAGAACCGCTACCCCCACCAGCTCTCGGGCGGGATGAAGCAGCGGGTCGCCCTGCTGCGCACCATCCTGTTCAACCGCGACATCATCCTGCTCGACGAGCCGTTCGGAGCCCTCGACGCCCAGACCCGCGAGCAGATGCAGGAGTGGCTCCTGGACCTGTGGGACGACTTCCACAAGACCGTCCTGTTCGTCACCCACGACATCGACGAGGCGATCTACCTCTCCGACCGGGTCTTCGTCATGTCGGCCCGGCCGGGGCGGATCATCGCCGAGTTCGAGGTCCCGCTCTCCCGGCCCCGCAAGCCTTCGGTGGTCACCAGCCCCGAGTTCGTCGCGCTGAAGGCCGACGCCCGGGAGCTGCTCAACGGGGCCCACACCACGCACACGACCAGCACCCCCAGCTCCGAGGAAGGGACGGTGGCCTGATGGCTACCCTCGTCAAGCCGCCCACCGCCGAGGCCCAGCCCACCTCCGAGGGGAGCCTCCAGGAGCTCGCGACCCTGCGTCGAACCACCACCCCGCCGATGCGGCGCCGCCGGTCGGAGAAGGAGCCGCGTGGCTGGTTCGTCGCGGCCCTGCGTCTGGGCGTCGTGGTCATCGCCCTGGTCGGCTGGGAGCTCGGGGTCCGTGCGGGCCTGGTGGACCCGTTCTTCTGGAGCCAGCCCTCGAGCATCTGGGAGACCGGGGTCATCGCCTTCCAGTCGGGGGACATCCTGGCCGACGCCCGGTTCACCTTCACCTCGACCGTGCTCGGGTTCATCATCGGGGTCCTCGGGGGTGTGGCGATCGGGCTGTCCTTCTGGTGGTCGCGGGCCTACGCGCTGACCGCCGAGCCCCTCGTCATCGCCTTCGAGGCGATGCCCAAGCTCGCCCTCGCCCCCATCGTCGTCCTCGTCCTCGGTCTGGGCATGACGTCGAAGGTCGCGATGGCCACCGCCCTGGTGATCGTCATCCAGATCCTCAACACCTACTCGGCGGTCAAGGCGGTCGACAAGGACCTGACCACCCTCATGTACTCCCTCGGGGCCTCACGCTGGCAGGTCTTCGTCAAGGTGGTGGTCCCCTCGACCCTCCCGTGGGTGGCCTCGAGCCTGCGGGTCGCGATCGGCCTGGCACTGACCGGCGCGATCGTCGGGGAGTACATCGGGTCCAACGCCGGCCTCGGCCGGATGATCCAGTACGCCGGGTCCACGTACGACATCGCGCTGATCTGGGTCGGCGTCTTCACCCTGGCTGCGCTCTCGATGGCGCTCTACCTCGTCGTCTCCTGGTTCGAGAAGCGCCTGCTGTCCAACATCACCCACACGCGGTAGCCCCCAGGCGCGGCAGGCCCGCCTGGCCTTCCACCCCCTCCCGACGACGGCACCCGCCGTCGCCCTGACCCCGCACGCCCGAACCCCCGCACGTCCGAACCCCGCACGCCGTCCACCCCGTCCCCACCCACGAAGGACACTCCCGTGAAGAAGACCTCCCTCCTGGCCCTGGCCACGGTCTCTGCCCTCACCCTCGCCGCGTGCGGTGGTGCAGCCGACGCCGACCCGGGCACCGACGAGCCGGCGGCCGAGCCCGCCTCGACCGAGACGACGACCATCACCCTCGCCGAGCCCGTGCACGGCGTCGGCTACCTGCCCCTGTACGCGGCCCAGGCCGAGGGCTTCTTCGCCGAGGAGGGCCTCGAGGTCGAGGTCACGACGCTGACCGGCGGCGGCCACGTCAACGCGACCCTTGCCGGGGAGGCCTTCGGGTTCATCGGCGGGCCCGAGTCGGGGGCCGTGGCCAACGTCAAGGGCGCCGACCTGGTGACCATCGCGAACGTCGTCAACCGCGGCAACGTCTACATGGTGGCCGCCGAGGGCACCGAGCCCGCCGAGGGCGAGGACATCGGCGACTACCTGACCGGCAAGACCATCGCTGGCGGACGCTACGGCGGCACCCCCAACGCGATCCTGCGCCACATCCTCGCCCTCGAGGGGCTGGACCCGGAGAGCGACGTCACGCTCATCGAGGTCGAGGACTCGAGCGCCATCCCCTCGGTCATCGCGCAGGGCCAGGCGGACGTCGCCGTCGTCGCCGAGCCCCAGCTGGGCCTGGGGATGGCCGAGGGCCTGTGGGGCGAGCCCTTCCTCAACCCGCTGCAGCTCCTCGGACCGTACGCGTACTCCTCGATCGTCGTGCCGCGCGAGACCGTCGAGAACGACCCCGACCTGGTGCAGGCCTTCGTCACGGCCCTCGAGCAGGGCCAGGAGCTCATCGAGAGCGACCCCGAGTACGCCGCCGAGCTCACCGCGGCTGAGTTCCCGACCATGGATCCCGAGGTCATCGACTCGACCCTGGCCCGGGCCTACGCCGACGAGCTGTGGGGCGGGACCCACCTGACCGAGGAGGCCGTCGAGACGGCCCTCGAGGTGGCCCGCTCGGGCAACATCCTCGACGACTCGGAGACGCCGCAGAGCTTCGACCAGATCGCCGACAACCAGTTCGTCTCGAGCGCTCCCTGACGGTCCTGGCCAGAGCAGCGCCCCCCGCCCGCCCCACTCAGCAGCACCTGTTCAGCAGCACCTGTTCAGCAGCACCTGTTCAGCAGCACCGCGTCCAGCAGCTCTCCCAGCAGCACCCGACGAAAGGACCTGCCCCATGCCCTCCTACTCACCGACCCGCTTCGCCCCGGGCCGCGCCGCCCTCGTGGTGGTCGACGTCCAGAACGACTTCTGCGACCCGGAGGGGGTCTGCGGCCAGCGCGGCTCGGACACCTCGGCAGCGGTCGAGATGGTGCCCCGGCTCCAGGCCCTCATCGAGGACGCGCGTGCGGCCGGCGTCATGGTGGTCTTCATCCAGACCACGCACGACGAGCTGACCGACTCCCCGGCCTGGCTGGCCCGCCGGGGCGACCCCGAGGCCGGCGCACCCCCCGCGGGCTCGACCTGCTACACCGGCAGCTGGGGTGCGGAGTTCTACCAGGTCGCGCCCGCGCCCGGAGAGCCCGTGGTCATCAAGCACCGATACTCGGCCTTCGCCGGGACGGACCTCGACCTGGTGCTGCGGGTGGCCGGCATCGAGTCGTTGATGTTCACCGGGGTCGCGACCAACGTGTGCGTCGAGTCGACCCTGCGCGACGGGCTGTTCCTCGACTACCACGTGACCCTCGTCGAGGACTGCGCCGCGAGCTACGAGGCCGAGCACCACCGCACCACGGTCGAGACAGTCGACAAGTACTTCGGCGTGGTGGCGAGCAGCGAGGAGATCAGCTCGACATGGTCGGCACTGTCCAAGGTCGCGTGACGGGGGGAACCTCGCAGACCGCCCTGCTGGCGGTCCTGGGGGTCCTCTACTGGTCGGCGCACACCATGCTCCGGCCGCTGATCGGCCCCTACGTGCTCGACGACGGCGGGACGGCGACGGAGGCCAGCCTGGCGCTGGCGTCCTTCGCCGTCCTGCCGACCCTCCTGGCCATCCCCCTGGGGGCGATGACCGACCGGTGGGGGGTCCGCACCCTGCTGGTCAGCGGTGGTGCGGTGATGACCCTCGGGGGCGGGGTGCTCTTCGTCCCCGCGGGGCTCGCCGGGGTGATGGCCAGCCAGGCGCTCATCGGTGTGGGCACCCTCGCGGTGTGGGTCTCGCTGCAGACGGTCGCGACCCTCTCCCGGGGGGAGGACGAGCCGCCCCGGGTGCGCAACGCCCGCCTGGCGACCTTCTCGCTCTTCCTCGCCGCGGGCCAGGCCATCGGGCCGGCGCTCGGCGGGCTGCTCGCCGACGCGGGGGGCTACTTCCTGGCTTTCGGCGCCTACACGGGGCTCTCGGCCCTGCTGATCCTGCTCGCCCTCGCGGTGCGCTCGGGTCCGCGGGCGGCTGCTGCGGCAGGGTCGGGCGCGACCGCCGGGGCTGA